>DASYOJ010000362.1:0-2175 GCA_036007925.1 Candidatus Nanopelagicales bacterium | reverse complement strand
TGGGACAAGGATTTCGCCCGGGCGAAATCCTTGTCCCGACGTGCCTGCGCGCGCTCATGGGCGAGCGCTTCAACTTCCGAGTGCTCCACTTAGTCCACCTTGATCGAAGCGTTTGCTTTCCCCAACACCGTGACGTCTTGGCAGCTCGCCCGCAGGGTGATATTCGCGACGCCGTCCGCGACGCTGCTCACCGTGCCCGAAACCACCACGTCAGCGCCCTCGGAATCATCGGGGACCACCACAGGCCGAGTGAACCGGCAGCCGTAGGACAGCAACCGGCTCGGATCATCGAGCCAATCGGTAACAACCTGGATCGCGAGCCCCATCGTCAACATGCCATGAGCAATGACATCCGGGAGCCCAACTTCCTTCGCGACCCGCTCATTCCAGTGGATGACATTGAAATCTCCCGATGCTCCGGCGTACCGCACGAGATCAGCGCGAGTGACCGTGAAAGTTCTTGTCGGCAGTTCCATCCCCTCGACGATCTCCATCAGGCATCACCGTCGTCGGTTCCACGTGCCACGAGCACCGAGAAACTGGTACCCACGTGCTCCCCAGCTACGGTGGCGATATCGGCCCGCGTAGTGAGCATGTCGTTTCCCGCCGCCGAGCGAATCGCGTCGATCGTCACCGAACACACCAGTTCGTCACCGGCAACTATCGGACGGGAGTACTCGAAGCGTTGATCCCCATGTACTACCCGGGTGTAATCGAGCCCAAGCTCAGGATCCATCACCACAGCCTCAGCAGCTGCCATGGATAACCGGATGGCGTACGTGGGCGGGGCCACAAGGTCGGCATATCCGCGTGCACGCGCCGAGGCAACATCGAAGTGCACCGGATCACTGGACTGCAACGCCCGAGCGAACTCGCGAATCTTCTCCCGGCCGACGAGGTACGCCGGGGCGGGTGGATAGGTACGGCCGACGAAATCGGGGTTCAGGGCCATAACCAGAAAGCGGCTAGCGCGTTTCCTTGTGGAGCGTGTGCTTGTTGCAGCGGGCGCAGAACTTCTTCACTTCAAGTCGATCCGGGTCGTTACGCCGGTTCTTCTTGGTGATGTAGTTGCGCTCCTTGCAGTCCTCGCACGCCATGGTGATTTTCGGACGTACGTCCGTGGCCTTGGCCATTTCTTCCTACCCTTCGTGCGCCTGCAGCGCCCTTGCCTTACCTGATTATCGGTCGTGCTTTGTAGTAGCGGGGGCGGGACTTGAACCCGCGACACAGCGATTATGAGCCGCTTGCTCTGCCAGGCTGAGCTACCCCGCCCTGCGCGGGGGGCCCGCCGAGGCGAAGTCTCCCGCACTCCGAGCCCCAATACGGAATCGAACCGTAGACCTTCTCCTTACCATGGAGACGCTCTGCCGACTGAGCTATTGGGGCGTGAAGCCGGTAAAGAGTACCGGGGCAGGCCTCCTGCCCCCACCCCAGCCCCGGGCTGCTGAGACCGCCCAAGTGAGATTGACTAAGGGACATGACATCGACTACGGGAAGTGATGCCCGCTGGAGCGTCGCGGACATGCCCGACCTCACCGGGCGCACCGCCATCGTGACCGGCGCCAACTCCGGCCTGGGCTTCTACACAGCCCAAGCACTGGCCCGCAATGGTGCAGCCGTCACCATGGCGGTTCGCGATGTCGCCAAGGGAAACGCAGCCCGGGAGTCAATGGGCCCCTTAGCCGGCAACCTCGAGGTCTGGCGATTGGATCTTGCGGATCTGTCATCGGTGCGGACCTTCGCGCAGTCATGGTCCGAGGTGCACGAGAACGGCCTCGATCTACTGATCAACAACGCCGGGGTCATGGCCATCCCGCGCCGCGAGAGCACCGACGGCCACGAGATGCAACTCGCCACCAACCACCTGGGGCACTTCGCACTCACCGGACTCCTGCTCCCCGCCCTCATCGCTATTCCGCACTCGCGGGTAGTGAACGTCTCCTCCGGTGCGCATCGCATGGCTCGCAAGATCAACTTCGACGACCTCATGGGCGAGAAGAAGTACAGCAAGTGGAGTGCCTACGGACAAAGCAAGTTGGCCAACTTGCTGTTCACCTCTGAGTTGCAACGACGCTTGGCTGCAGGCGATCTCACCGTCACGAGTTCAGCGGCCCACCCCGGCTACTCCGCCACGAACCTGCAAAGCGTCGGGCCGGCGATGGCCGGTAAGTCACT
>DASYOJ010000361.1:0-1627 GCA_036007925.1 Candidatus Nanopelagicales bacterium | reverse complement strand
TCCTCCTTCGGCGTGGGGCAAGCGTACGTCCACAGGCTGGGTCGGGCGTGCTGCAACTCAGACACCCGAACACCGGGAAAACCCGATATCGGGCCCGGTTGGATAAGGCCCACATTCCTAGGCTGACCTCACTATGTCGATCATGCGCCGGCTGGTGGCGCTCGCCGCACTCGCGGCCGCGATTCTCCTGGGCGCCCTTCCGGCGGCCACCGCCCAAGGCGGGCCGCTCGAGCCGCTGGACACCACGAGTCCGCGGGCCACCTTCGCCTCCTTTGCGGAGCAAGTCCAGGTGGTGGAGGAGGCGACCCTGACCGCGTTAGCGGATCGATCAGCGGAGAACAGGGCAGCGGTTATTGATGCAGTAGCCGAGACTGAGCCGCTGTTCGACCTATCGCAGGTGCCCGAAGCGGCGCGCGAGCAAACACTGCAGGAGTCCTTCGCGGCCCTGGCGGACATCTTGTATCGCGTTCCGCTGCCACCGGCGAATGACATACCCGACGCCGAGCAGGTCGAGCAGGAGGAACTGTCTCGCTGGGTGCTCCCTGGCACCGAGATCACTGTGGTGCGTCTGGACGATGAGTTGCGCCCGGGAGCCTGGGTCTTTTCCGCGCAAACCGTCGCGAAGTTGCCGCAGTGGCGCAGTGAGGTGAGCGATGAGCCGGTCCTGGTCGAAGATGCGCAGATCACCGACTGGCGGGCGCTGGACACCGAGCAAGCTGGTCGGTGGGTCCCGATGGGACTTATCGACGCACTCCCATCAACCTTCCAGCGCGAAGTGCTCGGCAACCCGCTGTGGAAAGTTATCGCCGGTGTAATCGTTTTAGTGATCATCGTGGTACTTGCTGCGCTGTGGCATCGGTATGTGGCCACCCGGCTGGCACAAGAAGGTGTCCGAACGTTCCTGTTACGGCTATCGACCCCGGTGGTTCTCATTGCCCTGACGATCTTGGGCCGCGATTACATGGAAGTGCAGGTCAACTACGGAGGCGCCTTCGCTCAGATCGTGTTGCGCACCAGCACCGCGATCATCATCGTCGCGGTGGCCTGGCTGGCGTGGATACTTGTTCGGGTAATCGGGGAGTGGATCATCCACACGTCCGTCATCAAGGAGCAGCGCTATAACGAGCACCTAGTGCGGCTACTTTCCCGGCTCTTTAGTTTGCTAGCGGCTGTTCTCGTGCTGTTGATAGGAATGAACAGCCTCGGCATCCCCGCCTTGGGTTTGATCACCGGTTTGGGTGTTGGGGGACTCGTGGCTGGATTAGCGGCGCAAGGCACGCTGGAGAACTTGATCGGTGGCTTCACGCTGTTTGCCGATAAGCCCTTCCGAGTAGGGGACTTCGTGACCTTTACCGGGGTAACGGGAACGGTGGAAGAGATCGGCCAACGATCAACGCGCATCCGTTTGGTGAACGGCACGTTGATGACCGTGCCCAATGCAGATATCGCCCGGGCGCAAATCACCAACGTCACCGAGCGCCGGGGATCGTTGTTCCTGCACACCATCGGGGTCCGATACGAGACCACGATGGAACAGTTGCAGCAACTAGTCACCGGAATCGATGAGCGCTTGCGCGCCCATCCACTCGTGATCGATGGCCCAGAATTGCCGCGGGTGACGGTCTCG
>DASYOJ010000360.1:0-2684 GCA_036007925.1 Candidatus Nanopelagicales bacterium | reverse complement strand
CTTAATTGCCGCGCTCGCGTTCGCGGTTCTGTTGATCTTCTACCAACCGCTCGTTGGCGTCCTTGTTATCGCCTTCTCGCTCATCAGCGTCGCATCGCTGCGGATCCTGACGCGCAAGCGGATGGTGATCCAGCAGCAAGTTATGCAACGGCAGAACGATTTGGCCGGCAAGTCGCTAGGTGCTTTCGTCGATGTCGAGACCATCAAGGCATCTGGGCGTGAACAGGAAACCTTCGCGGGTTTGGCCTCCGATTACGGCAAGTTCAGTGCAGCCCGGGACCGCTTGAGTTCCTCCTCGGCTCTCTTGGTGGCCGTGCCAGTGATCATCGCCGCACTGTCAACGGCTTCCGTGCTGATTGTTGGTGGGTACTTCGTCCTCTCTGGCGCCCTCACTATCGGTGCACTCTTCGCCATGCTGGCATTGGCCACGAACATCAACGCGCCACTGACCGCCTTCATGGCGGCCGGTGATCGGATCAGCGTGATCGGCACCAACTTGCAAGCACTTGACGATGTCCTCGAGGAGCCGGTGGATGAACTGTTCGAAGAGGCCCGGGCTGCAGGTGCCGTCGATGCCGATGATGTCGCCGGAGATCTGGAACTGCGGTCGATCACCTTCGGTTACTCACGCCAGGAGCCTCCGCTTCTCGATGACTTCTCGTTGAAACTGGGCCCGGGGCAACGCGTGGCCTTAGTCGGTGGTTCGGGAAGCGGCAAGAGCACCATCGCGAATATCGCCACGGGTCTCCTGCACCCATGGAGCGGGGATGTGCTACTCGATGAACACCCGTTGCTGAGTTACCGCTCGGGAATCCGCGAGCAGGCGATTGCGAAAGTGGATCAAACGGTGGTGCTCTTTGCCGGGACGATTCGCCAGAACGTCACCTTGTTCGATGACTCCATTACTGATGACTCGGTTATTCGCGCTTTGGAAGACGCTCAGATCCTCGACGATGTCCTCGCCCGAGATGGCGGCCTAGATGCAGTCGTGGAAGAGAACGGTCGCAACTTCAGTGGTGGTCAACGGCAACGGATGGAGATCGCCCGAGCGCTGGTGCGCGAACCACGCGTGGTGATCTTGGATGAAGCCACCTCGGCGTTGGATGAGATCACCGAGGCACGTGTCGACGCGGCACTGCGGCGCCGCGGTGTCACGTGTTTGATCGTCGCGCACCGACTCAGCACGGTTCGCGATGCCGATCGCATCGTTGTGCTCGGCCCGGGTGGTGAACTCCTCGAAGCCGGAACCCATGAGGAGTTGATCTCGCTCGGTGGGAACTACGAGGCGCTGATCGGTGAGGGGGAGGGTGCTAGCGATGGCGATTGAGACTCCCTCCCGCGCTATCGACGTCGACCAAGTGATCACCGTCGACGCGGGCATGATCGATGTTTTCGCCCGTCGCGACGATGGCTGGTTGATGCCGTTGCTGTCGGTGACGGTCGGTTCAGCCATCTATCCGCTGCCCGGTGTGGATGTCGTCGCGATTCCCCGGATGGATGCCGAATGGAGTGCTCGGCCGGAGGATCCGGGAACCCCCGGCATGCATGGTTTTCCTGAGTATTTGATGCGGATCGACCACGCACTCGGCGGTCACAGTGTCGACGGAACCGACCTCGAGCCAGGTGAACTTGCCGCTCGTCTTCGCCAGGCACTCGAGAGTTCCCGAAGTAGTAGGCGGACGGAGCGGGAAGCGACCACACAGGATCGTCAAGCGCTCCTGGATCAGGCACACGCGCGAATGTTGCGCGCTGGAACCGAGTTGGCACTCTCCGAAGTTGAGATTGACGACGACGAACTCACCGCTTCCTTACGAATAATCGGTGCTCGGGTCGGCTTCGGGGTGCGCCGTCCGTCAACAAGTGAAATCCAGCAGGCGCCCGATGCACTCGCGGCAATCGCGCGGGCCAGTGGTTTCGCGTATCGGTGGATCCGGATCGATGCGAGCACCCAGCTAGCGAATCACGTCTTCCTCGGCTTCCGCAGACGCGAAGGCAGTGCTTCGGAAAGCGATGTCGAGCCGGTGGTCATCTGGGCGGAGAAGAAGGAACTGCGGATCCAGCGGCCCGGACGAGAACACAGCGAACCGATCGAGTCCCTTACCGATTCCGATCTGCTCGATGTGGGAGTGGATCTGTTCGGGTTGATGGAACCTGAACCGGTTCCGCGAGCACGGACCTTGTTGCGCTGGGCGTTCCACGGCCAGTCCCGTCGGGTTGCCCTGGTGGCCGCGATGGGTCTGTTGGTGACGCTCACCGGGCTGATCACGCCGCTGATGACCTCGGCCATCGTGAGCACCGTCGTTCCACTGGCGGATGTCCCGCTCCTCGTCCAAGCGGGTGGGGCGCTGGTGCTGGCAGCTGCCCTCGGTGGACTCTTCGCGATCGTTCAGGTCCGCGGCATCGCGGATATGGCGGGGCGGGTCTCGCGCCGGCTCGCCCCGGCCATCTGGTTTCGAACGCTCACGCTCCCGGTGCCGGTACTACGACGTTTCACTTCCGGGGACTTGGCTCGCCGGGTCTCGACAGTCGATGCTTTCGTTTCGCTGATTTCGGCCGCAGTCGTGGTCGCTTTGCTATCTGCTGTTTTCTCGGTGATCTACCTCGGGCAGATGGCGATCATCTCGCCGACGCTGACTCTTCCGGCCGCTGTGCTGCTCGTGGTGTCGGGTGTGGTGTTGGTATGA
>DASYOJ010000359.1:0-4969 GCA_036007925.1 Candidatus Nanopelagicales bacterium | reverse complement strand
TACGACGTCTCGAGGAAACTGGACTGCTCGGCGAGTTGCTCGATCGGATAGCCGCGGTAGCGCAGGATTCCGGCATCGCCGTCGATGTAGGTGATGGCCGAGGAACACGACGCCGTGTTCACGAAGCCGTGATCGAGGGTTACGTGCCCTGTCTCTTTCAGCAAGGAGGAGATATCCAACCCGGACTCACCAACGGATGCGGGAACGACAGATAGGGGCACTTCGCCACCTGGATGTACTAACGAGTAGTCGGACACACGCACCTCCCACGCGCAGACTACCGAGCGGTAACTACGTGTAGGACCGGGGATCTGAAGTCGGTGCTGTGAGAAGACTCACGGGTGTAGCCGACCTGCTGCCGCAGCCACCCGCTCATCCGTAGCAGTCAGGGCGATACGCACGTGATCGTCGTCTCCGTAAAAGGTTCCCGGGGCGACCAAAATGCCGCGTTCGGCGAACCAGTGAACGCTCGCCCAGGCATCAGCGCTGCCATCTTCGCGGGTAACCCATAAGTACAGTCCCGCCTGACTGTCATCAATGCGAAAACCAGCAGCGCCCAACGCTTCTTTCATCACCTCTCGGCGCCTGCTGTAAAGAGATCGTTGCTCGTCAACGTGGGAATCGTCGTCGTAGGCCGCTATCGCTGTGTGCTGGATGGGGGTCGGCACCATCATCCCCAGGTGTTTGCGGACCGCGAGCAAGCCCTCAACAAGAACGGGATCACCGGCCAGAAAACCGAAGCGATATCCGGCCATGGACGAGCGCTTTGACAGTGAATGGACGGCGAGCAATCCGCGCGAATCCCCCTGGTTGACCCGTGGATCCAAGATCGAAACAGGGGAGGCATCCCAACCCAACTCGATGTAGCACTCATCGCTGACAACAGGGATCCCTCGTTCGCGAGCCCAGCGCACGATGGTGGACAAGCGTTCAACATCCAAGACGGACCCGGTTGGATTGCTCGGAGTGTTCAACCACACCAGCGCGGGGTTGGGTACCGACTCGACATCGTCGGTTGCCACGACCGTAGCCCCAGCAATTACCCCGCCGATCTCATACGTCGGATAGGCCACAGCGGGGATGACCACGGTGTCCTGCGTTCCCACACCCAACCCTGAGGGCAGCCACGCCACCATCTCTTTCGATCCAATGGTCGGCAAGATCCCTACGGGGATGTCCACTCCCAGACGTCGCTCTAACCAGCCCTTGACAGCGCGGGAGAGGTCCGAAAGTCCGGCAGTGGTCGGGTAGCCAGGCGCATCGGCGTGTTTGCGAAGTGCTTGCTGGATGACTTCTGGAGTGGGATCGACAGGCGTCCCAACGGACAGATCAACGACGCCGTCAGGATGGGCCTGGGCTTGCTGCTTGATCTTTGCGAGGCTGTCCCAAGGGAACTCTGGTAACCGGATCATCCGGTCACCACCGACTCAAGCGTCTTCTTTGGGTGGAACATTCGCGAGCAACGGAGCATCGAACGTTTGCGCACCGAGCTTGCTTGCTCCCCCGGGCGAACCGAGGTCAGCGAAGAACTCCGCATTGGCGGCTGTGTAGTCGGACCACTCATCGGGGACGTCGTCTTCGTAGAAGATCGCTTCAACCGGGCACACGGGTTCACAGGCTCCACAGTCGACGCATTCATCCGGCTGGATGTAGAGCATGCGATCGCCCTCGTAAATGCAATCGACGGGACATTCCTCGATGCACGACCGGTCCTTGATGTCGATACAAGGAAAAGCGATGACGTAGGTCACCTCGAGCCTCCGCAATCAACTCTGCGTACGTGGGCCTCCCACGTGCTTGGGCGTAACGCTACACAAGGGGGGTACCAATGCGACGAGCCTGGGCGCTGGTGTCCCACGATGCGGACTAGCGAGCCGGCCGACGAGACCTAGGCTTACGACGTGCGCCTGTATGACACGCGAGCCCGCGGTGTGGAGACCATCACTCCGACTACCCCGCGACACCTGAAGATCTACGCCTGCGGTCCGACCGTCTATCGAGATGCCCACGTGGGGAATATGCGGTCTTTCTTGCTCACCGATCTGATTGCTCGGCTCGCTCACATGCATGGCTGGACGACCACCGTCGTGCAAAACATCACCGACGTCGGCCACATGGCCGACGACTCCGGGCTCGGCGGCATCGACGAAGGACAAGGCGCGGGAGAGGACCGAGTACTTCGCCAGGCAGCCAGCGAAGGCAGCGGTGCTTTGGCGATCGCTCGCAAGTACG
The DNA here is from genome assembly GCA_036007925.1 of Candidatus Nanopelagicales bacterium. Classification (GTDB taxonomy): domain Bacteria; phylum Actinomycetota; class Actinomycetes; order S36-B12; family S36-B12; genus S36-B12. The sequence continues at coordinate 2,737 of DASYOJ010000359.1, read as the reverse complement.
AAGCTGCCTTCCACGCCGATCTCGCTGCCTTGAATGTGCACCCGGCCGACCACTATCCGCGCGCGAGTGACTCGATCCCAGACATGATCGATCTCATCGAGACCCTGATAGCTCGGGGAAACGCGTATGTCGGGGCCGATGGGTCGGTTTTCTTCGATGCTCGCTCCTTTTCCGACTACGGAGCCATCAGCGGTAACCGGCTCGAAGATCTACGCCCGGGGCACAAGTTCGAGGGCGGAGCCGACCCGGCCAAGCGCTTTCACGCCGATTGGGCATTGTGGAAGAAGGCGCCGGAGACACGCACGCAGTTGGTGTGGGAGACACCGTGGGGGGTCGGCTATCCCGGCTGGCATACCGAATGCAGCGCCATGAGCCTGAAACTCCTAGGACCGAGCATCGACATCCACACCGGTGGTATCGATTTGCGCTTTCCCCACCATGAAGACGAGCGCGCGCAGAGCAACAGCGCCACGGGAGTTGATGTGGTGCGCCACTGGGTGCACGCCGAGCACCTACTGTTCGAGGGCCGCAAGATGAGTAAGTCGGCTGGAAACGTGCTCCTCGTGCGCGATGTAGAACAGCGAGGACTTGATCCGCTGGCATTGCGCCTAGCGTTCATGCAGCACCGCTACCGCCAACAGATGAACCTGACCTGGCAGGTCATCGAAGGCGCCGACAAGACTCTAGATCGCTGGCGCGACAAGGTCGCGCACTGGGCGACAACCCCCTCAGCTCCCATTCCCTCGAGCTACCACGACGCCTTCCTCGCAGCACTCGACGAGGATCTGGACACGCCCCATGCCTTGCAGGTGTTACGCGACGTGGAACGCGATCCGGAGATCACCGACGGCTCCCGTTTCGAATTCTTCGCTTGGGCAGATGCCGTTCTCGGCCTTGATCTTGCCCGCACTGTCGGCCAAGCCGAGAAAAAGTCTGACATTGCCCCCGAGATTCAAGCCCTTCTCGATGAGCGCGCTGCTGCCCGCGTGGCCAAAGACTTTGCCGAGAGTGATCGAATCCGCGATGAACTCGCCGATCTCGGTCTCACGGTCACCGATACCCCCGATGGCCAAAAGCTCACCTGACGCCTAGCTGACGACTACTTCCTCTGCCGGGATGGTCTCGAGTGGGTCCGTCTCGGCCGGTGGCTGCTGGTCACCTTGGCCTTGATCTCCCGCGGGAGCATCCGGTGGGGCGGGTGACTCATCGTTGCCCTCGTTTTCTTCCCTGTCTTTGTCTTTGTCCTTCTTGGGCTTCTTACCGCACTTGACCTCTGGAGCCGCCCGGTAGAACGTACGAATCGTCTCCCGCTTGACTTCCTCGCCGTCTTGGTAGAACACACGATCAACATTGATGGAGAAACCGGGGATACCCGTCTGCGGCGAACAACCATCTTTCTTCTTGCGCCAAATCGTCTCGGGCTTGCGGTTGTTGGTACGCGGCCCGAACTCCGCCTCAATTTCGTCGTAAACCTTTGTGCCCCAAAAGTCCACCGTCATAGAGGAATTGGTCATCTTCGTGGTGATCAAGACTGGGTAAGGGCTGTTGTTGCGGAACTTCATATCAAAGATGCCCCACGCAACCGTGGCCTCAAGGCCGGGTTGATACCGGGAGATGTAAATCGAGTGAGCACGGGTGTCGACTCGTTCCATGCCCGCAAAGAACGCAGCAGTCCACACGGCAGTCGTAGCAGCAGACACCCCGCCACCGAGCGCTTCTTCAAAAACTCCCCCGGGGCCGATGATGGTTCCCTCGGTATACCCGTTCTCGACGGTGCGCTCGTTGATGGTGTCGTTCATGGAGAAGATGTCACCGGGCATCAGGATCGTTCCATCCACATACTCCGCGGCTTGACCGATATTCGTGACGCGGTAGGCCGCGTAGTCGAACTGCTGCGTGAAGGAACTCAATTTATCCTTGATACCCAATGCTTCAGCATCGGCCGTTGTGAAGGCGGGCTGCCGTTCCCCTTCCGGGACGATGACCTCACGTTCGTTGCCCTCACTCCCATCGCGCCCTAGGACGCTCATCACCCCTTCGGCTAACTGCTCGTCGGAGATTCCCCCGGCAGCTCGACTGGGCACGATCCGAAGTGTGCCGTTCTTACGAACCTTGAATCGGGCATCACGCGGCTCTTTGGCCGCATCGAGCTTGTCCGAAACCGAGCCATAGAGAAGTGCGCCATCAAGTGAGGCCACATAGTCGCCATCGGCTTGCGTAAAGGACAGTGCCTCGCCGATCACCTCCGCGGGAATCTCCGCGGTGACACCACCCACCAACACTGTGACGGGCCCAGACACTGCAGAACGCGCAAATTCGTCGGCGGCATCAGCGTTTGCCACGGTCACGATGGGTTCTTCGACTTCAACCGGGAGTTCGCGTACTTCGCGCGGCTCAGTGATCGCTGCAACGATTTCGCCGCGGATGGCGTCAGCGTTAATCGTGCGGCCCTGTCGACCTGGTTGGTACTGAACTGTGGTGCCATCCACGCTAAGCGCGGGATCTACCGGGACTGTCGTCACCAAACGCTCGAAGGCCCCCAACTGTCGTTGGAGCTTGTCGTCCTCCACAACGACGACCGGTTCAACCTCTTGCCCCCCACCGATACCGAACAACCGTGCCAACGGATTCCACGAGCGCCGCAAGAGCGGTTCCACCGTTTCCACGGCGTTCACCCACACGCCGGCCTGACGTGGCTTGACGATGAGGATCTCGCCGGCGTTATCGAATTCCAGTG
>DASYOJ010000358.1:0-5129 GCA_036007925.1 Candidatus Nanopelagicales bacterium | reverse complement strand
TGGGAGCGGTTCTGCTCATTGGCCTGGGAATCATCTTCGGGCCGCAGGTCCTGGGGTGGATCGAGGTCGATGGGTCGATCAACCTGCTGGCCGACCTCGGCCTCGGAATGCTGTTCTTCCTCGCCGGCCTCGAGCTCGAGGGCAAGGTCCTGCGCGGCACGAGCGGGAAGTTGGCAGTCTCCGGCTGGCTCGTCTCCTTGGCCTTGTCAGTTCTGCTAGTTGGCGTGCTGTTCGCCAGCGGGTTGGTTCAGGACTACCTGGCTGTTGCCATCGCATTGACTTCTACGGCCCTCGGCACCCTGCTACCTCAGCTTCGCGACAGCGGAACGTTGAAGACGCCGCTCGGCCGGTTCTTTATGGCAGCAGGAGCCGTGGGCGAACTCGGACCACTCATCGCAATCTCGGTGTTGCTTGGAACGCAGAACTCCTTCGTTGCTCTGTCCACACTCATCGGCTTCGGCTTACTCGCCTTGATCTTGGCGGCCATCCCGCGCCGCTTCATGAACGACAAGGTGGCCCAACTCATCGAAAGCGGTCACCGCTCAAGCTCACAGACCGGCGTGCGTTTGGCGATGGTGTTGCTCATCGGACTCCTCGCCACCGCGGGCGTATTCGGTTTCGACGTTGTCCTGGGGGCATTCATCGCCGGCGTGATCGTGCGACGCTACGTTCCGCCATCGGAGGAGTCAGCGGTCGAGCTTCGAATCGAAGCGATCGCCTTCGGCTTCTTCATTCCACTGTTCTTCGTGGTCTCTGGTGCCCGACTGGATGTGTCATCGATCATCGAGAACCCGCTCCCGATGATCGTCTTCTTCTTTCTTCTCGCGCTGGTGCGCGGATTGCCGCAGTTCTTTATCTATCGCTCCGCGATCCCTGATCCATGGCAGCGCGGACGATTCGCTGCACTCGTAGCAACCGGCCTGCCGATCATCGTCGCGGTGACGACGATCCAGGTGGAGCTTGGTCTGATGACCGAGGCGAGTGCCGCTGCAATGGTGGGCGCTGGCGCGCTGTCGGTTCTGGTGTTCCCCGCGTTCGCGCAGTGGTGCGATCGAAAATCGCCCGCTGATCGTGTCGAGAACGCGACTAGCGACGACTGAAGACCGAGTTCAATGCAATACCGGCCGCAACGCTGGCGTTAAGCGACTCCTGCTCACGCACCATCGGTATACGCACGAGGAAGTCACACGTTTGCGCGACCAGCCGGGAAAGCCCTGATCCTTCCGATCCGACCACGAGGACCACTTTGTCGGTGAGGACGTCGTCGTTGATGTCGGTGAAGGTGACGTCGGTGTCGGCCTCGAGCCCGATGGACATCCAGCCTTCTTCGTGCAGTTCCTCGAGCGCGGCGCGCAGGTTGGTGACTCGGGCCACGGGTAGCCGTGACAGGGCGCCGGCAGAGGCTTTCCATGCCGATGCGGTAATCCCAGCTGAGCGACGCGAGGGCAACACCAAACCGGACGCACCAAAGGCGGTGGCCGAGCGTGCGATGGCGCCGACATTGTGGGTGTCGGTGATGCCATCGAGCATGACAAGCAGATTTCCCGTGGCGACATCGTCGAGTTCGGCGTACTCGTAGTCCTCGATAGCCAGCACGAGGCCCTGATGGTTGCCATTTCGGGAGAGTTCGTCGAGATCCGATCGTGAACCTTCGAATACCGGGATCGATGCTTGCTGCGCGAGAGCGAGCGATTCACGCCAGCGTTCATCGGGATCTGCGCGTACTTGCAGGTAGAGCGAAGTGGCCGGGACGCCTGCCCGGAGAGCTTCCAATACCGGGTTACGCCCGATCACCACATCGCCGATCGCATCGTTGCGCTTCGGCTTGGTTGCGGATTGCTTGCGTTCACGCTTTGCGGCGGGGTGGTACACGCGCTCGCTGGCTTTCGGAGTCGGTCCCTTGCCCTTGAGTCCGGACTTGCGCTGACCGCCCGATCCGGTGGTGGCGCCCTTTTTCTTCCCGGTTTCGCGCTTGGCTCCGCGGCGCTGGGAGTTACCTGCCATCGCCGGGCTCACTAACGCTCCACCGCGGACCATCGGGGGTGTCCTCGATGGCTATCCCTGTCGCGGTGAGTTGATCGCGGATGGCGTCAGCGGCCGCGTAGTCCTTGCGCTCGCGCGCGGCCTGCCGTTGCTCAAGAGCAACGCGCACAAGATCGTCCACAACATCCACCAGACGGTCACCGCTTCGCCCGGCCATCCAGTTCGCGGCGAGTGGATTCAGACCGAGGGAATCGAGCATCGAGACAACGGAAACAACATGGGCGTGCGCTGCATCACGGTCCCCCGCAGCCAAGGCGGTGTTTCCTTCACGCACCACACCGTGGATAACCGCAATCGCCTGCGGGGTGTTGATGTCGTCGTCCATCGCTTCGTCGAATGCCGATGCTCGTGTGGTGCCATCGACCGGTACATCATCGAGTCCGAGGGTTTCGATCGCGCGGGTGATGAAGCCCTCGATGCGCTGGAAGCCCTGGCCGGCGTCAGCGACCATTTCATCGGAGAACTCCAAAGTGGAGCGGTAGTGAGCACCGGCGAGGTAATAACGAAGTTCAATCGGGCGCACGCGCTGCACTACCTCGGAAACAAGGAGCGAGTTGCCGAGGGATTTGCTCATCTTCTCCCCGGCGGTGGTGACCCACGCGTTGTGCAGCCAGTAGTTCGCGAAGCCATCGCCAGCGCCCTTTGATTGAGCGATCTCGTTCTCGTGGTGCGGGAAAACCAGGTCCAAACCGCCGCCGTGGATGTCGAACGTCTCACCGAGATATTTGTGAGCCATCGCCGAGCACTCGATATGCCACCCCGGGCGGCCGGGGCCCCACGGGGTTTCCCAATACGGCTCACCTTCCTTGGCGCCCTTCCACATCGCAAAGTCACGCGGATCGCGCTTGGCCCGGGCTTCGGCATCATCAGCGGCCAACATGTCGTCGAGCTTTTGGCCACTAAGAGCCCCGTACTCCGCGAAGGCTCGAACATCGAAGTAGACATCGCCGTTCGCGGCGTAGCCATAGCCCGCGTCGATGAGTCGCTGCATCATCGCCACCATCTCCGGGATGTGTCCCGTGGCGCGAGGCTCATAGGTAGGCGGCAGACAGCCGAGCACTTCGTAGGCCCAGGTGAAGGCACGCTCATTGCGCATCGCCACGACCCAGTACGGCACATCTTCGTGGCCGGCGTTGTGCAGGATTTTGTCGTCGATGTCGGTCACGTTGCGGATGAAGGTGACGTCGTAGCCGCGTTCGATCAGCCAACGCCGCACGATGTCGAAGGCGACTCCACTGCGAATATGCCCCACGTGTGGCGGGCCTTGGACCGTGGCCCCACAGATATACATGCCAACGGCACCGTCTCGGACGGGAACGAACTCGCGGACATTGCGCGAAGCGGTGTCGTGAAGCTGAATCGGCACGGGGTGACAGTACCGGGCGACGCTATTGGACGAGCGCCACTGCGATCGCCGCGACGCCTTCCCCGCGGCCGGTCAGGCCAAGACCGTCGGTAGTTGTGCCGGAGACGCTGACGGGAGCGCCGAGCGCCGCAGACAGCACGTCTTGTGCTTCCTGGCGCCGAGTGCCGATCCGCGGACGGTTGCCGATCACCTGCACCGAGGCGTTAACGATCGTGCACCCGGCTTCACGAACAGTGGCGGCGGCGTGCGAGATCAAACTGACACCAGAAGCTTCACTCCATTCCGGGTCATCGGTTCCCACGAGTGAGCCGAGGTCACCGAGCCCCGCAGCGCTCAAGATGGCGTCACAGATCGCATGCGAAGCAACATCGGCATCGGAGTGTCCGGCAAGACCCACTTCATCAGGCCACAGCAGCCCGGCGAGCCACATCGCGCGACCTTCGCGGAAGGCATGGACATCGGTGCCGATGCCCACTCGGGGCGCACGTGCATCAGTGTTCATCGCGTTCTTCTCTTGGCAAGGATGGCTTCAGCCAGCACAACATCGATCGGGCGGGTCACCTTGAATGACTCCTCGTGTCCAGTAACGGCGTGCACGTGAATACCCAAGGACTCGACCATGCCGGCATCGTCGGTGACGGCTTCATCCACGTGCGCGTGGGCGCGCTGCAAGATCTCGCGGTCGAAACCCTGCGGCGTTTGCGTTGCTCGGAGTTGTTCGCGAGGAATGGTTCCGAGGATGTTGCCGTCGTCATCTACCGATTTGATTGTGTCGACCACGGGAACAACAGGGATGACGGCACTGTGACCTTCACGCACCGCCGATGCCACTGCTGTTACCACTTCGACGGGAACCAACGGTCGCGCAGCGTCGTGCACCAGCACCACGGAGACATCCTCGGGTAGTCCAATGAGTGCCCGTGCCACGGACTCTGACCGAGTATCGCCGCCGGCAACTACCGCGACCTCGGCACCGACTTGCGGGCCAATAACCAGTGACTGCACATGCTCGACGTACTCACTGGGGGCCGCGACCACCACGAGGTCCACGAGCGGGCTTGCCGCGAGGGCACGAACCGCGTGCACGAGCATCGGGGTGCCGCCCACTTCACGGAGCGCTTTGGGGGTGCCGGGGCCCAGGCGCTCACCACGACCAGCAGCCGGGACCAACGCCGCGACCCGCCCCAGCGCGGACGGATCGCTCATCTGTGGGCAGATGTCAGGACGCGAGGACCTCGTCGAGGATGGCCTCGGCCTTGTCCTCGTCGGTCTTCTCGGCCAGTGCCAACTCACTCACCAGAATCTGGCGGGCCTTGGCAAGCATGCGCTTTTCCCCGGCAGATAGACCGCGCTCCTGTTCCCGACGGAACAGATCACGGACTACCTCGGCGACCTTGATGACGTCGCCGGAGGCAAGCTTTTCCAGATTCGCCTTGTACCGGCGCGACCAGTTGGTCGGCTCTTCGGTGTAGGGCTGGCGCAAGACGCTGAAGACTTTGTCCAAGCCCTCGGCGTTCACAACGTCACGAACTCCGACGAGATCGACGTTATCTGCAGGAACCCGAACCGTGAGATCGCCCTGGGCGACTCGGAGAACCAGATACTCCCGATCCTCTCCCTTGATCTTCCTCATCTCCACGGATTCAATAAGTGCAGCCCCGTGGTGCGGGTAGACGACCGTGTCTCCGACCTTGAATGCCATTGGCAAAAACCCCTTTCC
>DASYOJ010000357.1:0-3579 GCA_036007925.1 Candidatus Nanopelagicales bacterium | reverse complement strand
GCGGGCAGACCTACCGCGCGGTGCAATCGCACACCGGTATCGGCGATCCGAATTGGATCACCGCACCATCGCTGTGGGTCGCGGTCGTCGACGCTCCAGCACCAGCACCAGCACCCGAACCGGAGCCGGCACCCGAGCCGGAGCCCGCTGCCGTTGCCGGTGCCTGGAACCCGACCGGTTCGTACAGCGCAGGTGATCGGGTGAGCTTCAACGGTGCGAGCTACGAGGCGGTGCAAACGCACACCGGCAACGGTGATCCGAACTGGATCTACGCGCCGTCCCTGTGGAACCAGGTGTAAGGAGCGAAAAAGAAAGACACGGGCGCGGGTGGGGAAGGCTAGGTCCTTCCCCACCCGCGTTGTTAGCCTCCACACATGCTTTCGGTGCGCGCGGTTGTCGTTGCGGCGGCCCTGGCAGTGAGTGTGCTTATCGCACCCCCGGCCAGTGCGGCCGAAGTGCAGACGTGCGTGTCCTACGAGGGAGCAGAGACCGACTGCTGGGAGCGTCCGCGCTGGCGATACGAATTCTGTTACGACCGTCCGGCCAAGCGAGCCTTCTTGCAGCGGTACGTCAATGGCAACTGGCGGCTGGTGAAGGAAAAAGACTTCACGATTTCCGACGGCTGCCCGCCGGATTACCCGTACGAACTCAAGGTCTCGCGCAAGATGAAAAAGGACGGCGTGAAGCGCTTCCGCTGGGTTTTGCAATACGGCTCGATATACGCGCCTATCTACGAGTACTTCACGGTGTCCCGTACGAGTTCGTGAGGTAGCGCCGCTTAGTCTGAGCGTATGAGCGACCCTTCGGACCAGACGCCGACACCTTCTCCCGCTGACGAGCCAGTGACGGTGGTTGGCTACCCCGACCAGCCAGGCGCACCCGCTCCGCAGACAGTTCCCGGTATGGCGGGGGTGCGGATGGCGATCTCGTCAGTTCGGGCGATCGCCGTCATCTCCCTTGTGCTGGTGCTCGTGCTGACCGCCGGAGTCGTGATCGGGATTGTTGCCGTACGCGGTCAGATCTCCGACCTTTCGGCCCAGGTAAGTGAGCTGTCGGAGCAGCAGGTGGCCCAAGAGGCTGCGGTGGCGCAGCCGGCTCCCCAGCCGACGGAGCAAGCTCAACAATCTCAGGCTGCGCAGCTGCCGGCGGCTCCCGAACTGCCCGATGCGGTGCCGCTGCCCGAGGGGGTCGAGGTGGACGGCTCGATCGCTATCGGTGATCCAAATGCCTCCAATGTGGTTGAGGTATATGTCGACTACCAGTGCCCCTACTGCCAGCGCTGGGAGTTGGAGATCGGCACCGTCCTGGCCGAGCGCGCACTGCAACCGGATTCGGATCTGCTGATCAAGCAGTACAACCTGGCCTTCCTAGGTGAACAAAGCGCCACCTTGGATCCACCCGGACCTTCGGCTCGGGCGGCCAGCGCCGCGGCGTGTGTGTTGGAAGGAGAGGGGCCGGAAGGTTTCACTGCGTTCAACGCGGAGGTTTTCTCCCAACCCGATAGCAGCGAGCCGGCAACCCAATTTGCCACGGAGTTGCTCACCGGCATCGCGTCAGAGCTGGGAGCTTCGAGTGAGACCGTCGCGTGCATCGACGAGGGTCGACACATTCCGTTCGTTGCTGCGTCCACCCAAAACGGTTTCGGGCGTGGCGTGCAGGGAACGCCCACGGTTATCGTGAACGGGCGCACGGTGGAGAACTCCTTCGCCGACAACGAACTCATTGGCTTGGCCTTGGGCTGACAGCGACAAGACCTGCAGATGGAGTCACAAGAACGGATTCTTGTGACGCGACGTGCAGGGTTCGACGATTATGCGTGGTACGCCGCGTAGGACTTGAACCTACAACCCGCTGATTAAGAGTCAGCTGCTCTGCCAATTGAGCTAGCGGCGCAAGGAAGAGAAGGCTATCACCGCAGCAGGTCTACAAGGACCGCCACCCGAAGGGAGTCTGCGGGCGGCAGTACCCACTCCTCACGGCCCAGGATGCGCCCGCTGACCGCTTCGAACATGTCCTGATACGCGTCGGTGGCTGCGAAGTGCTCGGCGTGCGCACCCACCTGCAACTGCGTTGCCTCGCGCCAGGTGGTGAAGGCTTGATCGTCGGGAATGCGCACCTCGGTGTCGCTGCCGCGGACGAGTAGCCGCTGCGATTCAGGCATAGCGAACGACGCCACGATGGAGGCCCGGTTTTGTCCACCGATATCCAGGCGGGCTTTCGTCGTCATATCGACACCGAGGCCGCCGGTCACGCGCTCTATTTCTGGGCGCACCTGGGTTATCTCGGGTAAGCAGCCCACCAGGGCATGCAGGGGGTAGACGCCGATATCGAGTAACGCACCCCCACCGAGATCCGGGTCGAGTCGGTAATTGCCTTCTGGCACTCCCTCGAAGGTGAAGGTGCCCAGGAATTCGGCCACCTGACCGATAGCCCCCGAGGCCGTCAGTTCGGTCAGGCGTTGCATGCGTGGATGCCACATTGACCACGCGGCCTCAACAAGCAACCGATCGGCTGCTTCGGCGGCGGCGAAGGCTTCCTGGGTCTGCTTGGCGGAAAGTGTTAACGGCTTCTCGCACAGCACGTGTTTGCCGGCGGCAAGTGCGTTGTGGATCCAGGGCGCATGCTGATCATTAGTGAGCGCGATGTACACCGCGTCGATGGAATCGTCAGCCAGCAGGTCGGCGTAAGCGTTGTAGGCGCGCTCGGGTTCCAGGTCGCGTGCGCGCTCGATATCGCGGGAGGAGACGGCCGCCAGTGTTGCGCTCGGTGCCGAGCGCAGAGCGCCGGCTGTTGCGGTCTTGACGATCCACCCGGCGCCCAGGATCCCCCAGCGAACGGTCATCAGCTGAGTTGCGGCACAACCGGTCGGCCGAGATCCCGAGCCGACTCCTCAGCCGCTTCCATGACGGCCACCACGTTGCGGGATTGGACGGGGGAGACCTGCATTGGTGATTCATCGGCCAAAAATCCGGCAAGTTCGGCGTGGAAGGTGAAGGGGGTGACGTCATCAAGCGGGATCTGCTGCGCAGAGCCGGTGTTGTCATACAAGAAGACGCGCGCCGGCAAGTCGGCGACCGCGGGCTCGGCAGCCGGATCCCATTCGGCGACGATCGCACCTTCGGTTCCTAGGACATGGAACTTCGGCTTGCGGGCCGCGGCCAGATCCGAGTGCACGAAGGTAGCGCGGGTGCCGTTCTCGAAGGTGACGCTCACTTCGGCGTGGTCGGCGTTGGTGGCGTGCAACCACTTGCGCTTGTGGTTCAGACCGGACACATAGGCAATGGGTGCGTCAAAAATGTTCAGCACCTGATCAAGGTAGTGCGAGCCCCAATCGAAGATAGCGCCTCCGGAAACGGCGGCATCGGAGTGCCAGTAATCGCACGGGCGGGAGTAACCGCCTACGAAGCTGTCGTAGTGGAATACTTCACCGATCGCGCCCTCGGCAATCAACCGGCGCATCGTGACGAAGTCCGGATCAAAGCGCCGGTTCTGGTAGACCACGAGGGTCTTGCCCTTTTCGGCCGCATACGCCAGGGCGGCGTCGCACTCCTGCGCTGTCAGCGCCATCGGCTTCTCCAG
>DASYOJ010000356.1:0-4245 GCA_036007925.1 Candidatus Nanopelagicales bacterium | reverse complement strand
GGTTTTTCGATCCGAGGACCCAGCCGCCACCGTTGACCGGCTACGCGCCTTGGCCGCCGGCGCGGCACGATAGACACGGTAAACACAGGTGAGCGCGATGGGCACAGACGATCAGGCCGAGAACCACGAGGCTCGTTGGATGAAGCGGGCGCTTGAGTTGGCGATCGATCCTCGGGCTCCGCGTGGGGAGAACCCGCGCGTCGGCTGCGTGGTCCTCGATTCCGACGGCGGCGTTATCGGTGAGGGATTCCACGCAGGGGCCGGAACCGCGCACGCCGAAGTCGTGGCGCTGCAGCAAGCCGGTGACGCAGCGCAAGGTGGCACCGCGTTCGTCACGTTGGAACCGTGCCGGCACACCGGCCGTACCGGTCCGTGTACCCAGGCGCTGATCGATGCTGGGATCGCCCGAGTGGTCTACGCGCAAAGCGATCCAACTGCCGATGCTGGAGGTGGGGCGGAGGTATTACGCGAGTGGGGAATCGAGGTTCTCGGCGGAGTCGAGGAAGACGCGGCCCGCGAGGTCAACGCCGAGTGGACGGTCGCGGTTGCTCGGGGACGCCCATTCGTCACCGCAAAGCTCGCGGTCAGTCTCGATGGCCGCGTGGCCGGGCACGGCGGCAGGCGGGTGCAGTTGACCGGAGAGATAGCACGCAACTATGCCCACGAACTTCGCTCCCAGGTGCAGGCGATCATCACCGGCACCGGCACCGTGCTGGGCGATGACCCATCCCTCACCGTTCGCGAAGTGCCGGTGCCCCCGAGTGGTCAGCCGCTGCGGGTGGTCGTGGGTCGCCGGCCTATTCCGCAAACCGCCGCGGTGTTGGACAACGCCGCGCCCACCTGGTGCGTGACCGATCACGATCCCGCCTCGCTCTTGGGTGATTTGTACGTACGTGGGGTGCGCTATGCGCTCCTGGAAGCCGGCCCCACTTTGCTGCGGGCCTTCCTCGAAGCCGGTTGTATCGACCGATTCGACTACCTACTCGCGAGTGTGTGGCTCGGGTCGGGCCCGCGGGGTCTGAGCCCCGGAATCCGAGTGGACGCACCGGCCGAAGTCGTGGACACCCGAGCCCTGGGCCAAGATGTGCTCATCCGGTACGCCATCTGAGCGACCGGAGCCATCGAAACCGTCAGGAGCTCGTGTTGTTCACCGGCATCGTCGAAGAGAAGGGCACCGTTGAGTCCATCGAGGATCTCGGCGAGGCCCTCAAGGTGCGTATCGCGGCCGACCAGGTGCTGACCGATTCCGATCTTGGCGCCTCGATCAGTGTGAACGGCATCTGCCTGACGGTCGCCCAGCGCGGAGATTCCTGGTTCGAAGCCGATGTCATGGCCGAGACGATGCGCCGCACGTCGCTGGCCGGAGCCCACGTGGGTTCGAGGGTGAACCTCGAGCGCGCGGCTCGGGTCGATTCGCGGCTCGGGGGTCACATCGTGCAAGGCCATGTCGACGGCACCGGAACCATCGCCGCGATCGAACCCAGCGAACAGTGGTCCGTCATGAGAATCGATGTGCCCGAGGACCTAACCCGCTACATGGTCGAGAAAGGCTCGATCACTGTTGACGGCGTATCGTTGACGATCGTGTCCGTTGCTGATGATCACTTCACCATCTCGCTGATCCCCACCACGTTGACCGAGACCAACCTCGGCACCCGTCAGGTGGGCGATGTGGTGAATATCGAGGTCGATGTCCTTGCGAAGTACGTCGAGAAGCTGGTGCAGCGATGATCCCCGCCGACGAACTCTTCGCTTCTCGCGAGGACTCCGAACTGCTGCCCCAGGACCCGACCGGTTCGATCGAGCCGCTGGATCCACCACACCAGGGTGCGGTCGCGTTGAACACCGTCGAGCAAGCGATCGAGCAACTGCGAGCTGGCCGACCCATCGTGGTGGTGGATGACGAGAACCGCGAGAACGAAGGCGATCTGATCTTTGCGGCATCGCTCGCCACCGCGGAGTTGACGGCGTTCATGATTCGGCACACCTCCGGCTACATCTGCGTGGGTATGACCGGGGCCGACTTGGATCGGCTGGACCTGCCGCCGATGGCCGCGGTAAATGAGGATCGACGCGGTACTGCCTATGCGGTCACGGTCGATGCCAAAGACGTCGAAACCACCGGCATCAGCGCCAAAGATCGTGCGCGAACGATCAAAGTGTTGTCGGATTCGGCTACCGAACCGTGGGAGTTGACCCGTCCCGGCCACGTCGTCCCGTTGCGCGCCGTCGAAGGCGGAGTGTTGCGGCGCGCTGGCCATACCGAAGCCGCGGTCGATTTATCGCGGCTCGCCGGCTTGCCTCCAGCGGGCGCGTTGTGCGAGATGGTCAACGACGACGGCACCATGATGAACGCTGCGCAATGCCGGGAGTTCTGCGACGAGCACGGACTTGTTCTGATTGCTATCGCCGATTTGATTCGTTACCGCCGGCGTCAGGAATCGCACGTGGAACGCGTCGTCGATGTGCCGATGCCTACCGAGTACGGAGATTTTCGCGCGGTGGCCTATCGCAGTGACATCGACGGCAGCGAACACGTTGCCTTGGTGGCGGGGGATATCGGTGATGGCCAGGATGTCCTTGTTCGGGTGCACTCTGAGTGTTTGACCGGGGATGTGTTCGGATCCCATCGTTGCGATTGCGGACCGCAACTGCATGCGGCACTGCGCGCGGTGGCTGCTGAGGATCGCGGGGTGGTGCTGTACATCAAGGGCCACGAGGGAAGGGGCATCGGACTCCTCGACAAGTTGCGTGCCTACGCCCTGCAAGATCAAGGCCGCGACACCGTCGATGCGAACACCGATCTGGGTTTGCCGGTGGATGCCCGTGACTACGGCACCGGCGCCCAGATCCTGGTTGACCTCGGCGTTCGCACGATGCGCCTGCTCACCAATAACCCGGCGAAACGCGCCGGCCTGGAAGGCTATGGACTCTCGATCGTCGAACGCGTCCCGCTCGTAGTGCCGGCGAATGAGTACAACGCTTCCTATCTCGGCACCAAGGCCTCACGCATGGGTCACGCCTACGAACCGGATGTCCCAGGAGAGGACGGGTCATGAGTGGCGAGGGTGCACCGGATCTGCCCGTGGACGCCACGGGAATGACCGTCGCGCTCATTTCGGCGTCTTGGCACGCGGAGATCATGGCGGGGCTGCGTCAGGGGGCTACTCGCGTAGCCGAAGAATCCAGAGCACAGGTGATCGAGCTCGAGGTTCCCGGTTCCTTCGAGCTCGCCGTGGTGGCCGCGGAGTGCGCAACGAGCGGACAGTTCGATGCGATCGTGGCCCTCGGAGTGGTGATCCGAGGTGGTACGCCGCACTTCGAGTATGTGTGCTCGGCTGCAACGCAAGGGCTTACAGAGGTCAGCGTCCAGCACCGAATTCCTGTGGGTTTTGGTGTCTTGACCTGCGACAACGTCGAACAAGCCAAGGATCGCGCTGGACTGGCGGGTTCGCGTGAGGACAAGGGAGCTGAGGCTATGGCCAGCGCCCTGCGCACCGCCGCGGTCCTCGCATCGATCCGCGCCTAGGCTTCGGCCTATGAAGACCTTCGATGACCTCTACACCGAGCTGCGCAACAAGGCTGCAGCGAAGGATCCCGATTCCGGCACTGTGCGATTGCTCTCAGGAGGCGTGCATGCCGTGGGCAAGAAGGTGGTCGAGGAGGCAGCGGAGGTCTGGATGGCCGCCGAGCACGAAGGCCGCGACCGCACAGCTGACGAAATCGCGCAGTTGCTATATCACGTGCAGGTGATGATGCTGGCGTGCGATGTCGGCATCGACGATGTCTACCGGAGGTTGTGATGAGCCCGCTGCGGGTCGCCGTGCCGAACAAGGGTCAACTCGCCGAACCGGCCCGAGCGATGCTGAATGAAGCCGGGTATTTGAAGAACGCAGGCCAGCGAGACCTCGTGGTGCACGACCCCGATAACGATGTCGAGTTCTTCTTCCTGCGCCCGCGTGACGTTGCTATCTACGTGGGGGAGGGAACTCTCGATTTGGGTATCACCGGTCGAGACATGTTGCTGGATTCCGGAGCCACCGCCGAGGAGCGCGTGGCTTTGGGATTCGCGCCGAGCACTTTTCGGTTAGCCGCCCCGACGGGTGCGCTTACCTCTGTCGCCGATCTTGCAGGCCTGCGCATCGCCACGTCCTATGCCGGCCTGCTGCGTGCGTGGTTGGCGGAACAGAGCATCGAAGCTCGCGTGGTGCACCTTGACGGAGCCGTAGAGAACGCCGTCGCGCT
>DASYOJ010000355.1:0-11619 GCA_036007925.1 Candidatus Nanopelagicales bacterium | reverse complement strand
ATGACCAGAGGCAAGTGTCCGCACCTCTTCGAATGCCCGCGTGATGAGTTCATCGACACCCACCACCTCAGCACGCGTCATCGGATCGTCACTTTGCAACCGGGACAAATCGATGACGTCTTGAATAAGCGAACTCAGCCGGGTCGCTTCCATCTGCATCCGCTCGGCGAAATGCCGCACTTGCTCTGGCTCATCTGCAGCTGACAAGACGGTCTCCGCCAGTAGTGACAACGCACCGACGGGGGTTTTGAGTTCATGGCTGACATTCGCCACGAAATCCCGCCGAACAGCATCGACTCGTCGTTCCTCAGCCAGATCATCGATCAATACCAAGATGGCGCCGGTGCCCAACGCGGCGGCGCGCACCCGCAACTCCAACAGCTCGCGGCCCAGAGGTGGGCGACGGACCCGCATCTCCTGCTCACGGGCGTTGCCATCTTCACTCACCCGTTCGACCAGACGGGAGATGTCGCTGATGGTCAGGGAACTGCGATTGACCAGGCCCAAGGCCAAGGCGCGCGAACTGGCGCGAAGTACCGCGCCATCGGGAGCTGTGACGATAGAGGCCGAGGGAAGTACGGACAACACCCGAATGACCTCATCGGGCACGGCGGGGCGCAGCAATGCACCCTGCGCCGCTTCGGCCGGCTCGGCCTCAGCTCGTCGTCGAAGTGCCACGTCGGCAGGATACGGGCGAAGCAAGGCTTGGCTCGCCTACGTGCCGGTTGCCAACACATGATTGGCCGAGCGTTCACCTGGAGTTCCGAACATTCATCGATTGCTTACGTTTTGTTCATGTTGTGGACGACGATTGAGCGCCCGCACGCGTAGGCTTAGGGGCTAATCACACCCCGACGTCAGGACTGGGATATGCGTGCGGCGTACTACGAGCAACTCGATCGGGTGAACGATGATCTCGTCGAGATGACCCGATTAGTGGGCTCTGCAATGAACCGAGCCACCCAAGCCCTCCTCGACGCCGACCTCCCCCTCGCCGAGGCAGTGATCGACTTCGATGCCAAAGTCGACACCTTGGCCAGTGACGTTGAAGAGCGTTGCTACGACCTCGTCGCGCTCCAACAGCCGGTTGCTACCGATCTGCGCGTGGTGATCGGAGCCCTTCGGATTTCTAGTTCCCTCGAGCGTATGGGTGATCTGGCTGAGCACGTTGCCAAGCAAGCACGGATGCGTTTCCCAAAAGTCTCCGTACCCCAAGAACTCCGCGCCACTTTCGCCGAGATGGGCGCCCTTGCCGAAGCCATCGTGTCCAAGACCGGATCGGTCATTGCCACGAAGGACGTCGCCCTGTGCACAGATATCGCCCAGCACGATGAGCAGATGGACCGGCTGCATCGTGAATTGTTCACGATCGTGTTGTCCCCCTCATGGAAATACGGTGTCGAGGAAGCAATCGACGTCACCCTCCTGTCGCGCTATTACGAGCGCTACGCCGACCATGCTGTCTCGGTGTCCCGCAGAGTCGTGACGATCGTCACCGGTGAGCCGTATGTGGCGGTCTCGCTAGAGGATCAAGCAGGCTCCTAAGCCCACCACCGGTGGCCGCGGCCTCGGAGGTGCGGGACACTACGGCGATGACCACCGTTCGCCCCCTAGCTACTGCTGGCCGGGCCGAGCGACCGAACCGGGTAGCGATGCTATCCATCCACACCTCCCCCCTGGATCAACCTGGCACCGGCGATGCCGGCGGCATGAACGTCTACGTCGTGGAAACCGCTCGGCGTCTGGCCGAGGCAGGGACGGAAGTCGAGATCTTCACGCGGGGAACGTCATCGCAACTACCGGCCACCGTGGAACTCGCGCCCGGAGTGCTTGTTCGACACATCACGGCAGGGCCTTACGAAGGTCTGGTCAAGAACGATCTGCCCGGACAGCTGTGTGCCGTCACCGCGGGCGTCATGCGGATCGAGGCAGCCCGGCCCGAAGGTTGGTACGACCTCATTCACTCGCACTATTGGCTCAGCGGTCAGGTGGGCTGGTTGGCTTCGGAACGTTGGCGCATCCCACTCGTCCACTCCATGCACACCATGGCCAAAGTGAAGAATGCCGAACTTGCCGAAGGCGACACTCCCGAACCGGACATCCGCATCATCGGTGAGGAGCAGGTCGTCGATGCGGCGAGCAGGTTGACAGCAAATACCGCAGCCGAGGCTCGCGAATTGATAGAGATGTACGGAGCCGACCCGCAGCGGGTTGATGTGATCCACCCGGGAGTGGATCTTGAAATTTTCACACCCGACGGGAGGCAAGACTCCCGGCTTCGCATGGGTTTTTCCAATGAAGACATCGTGATCTTGTTCGTCGGACGCATCCAACCGCTCAAGGCACCAGACATCCTGGTGCGTGCTGTGGCCGATCTAGTGGCCGATCGGCCCGAGTTGCGACCGCGCATCCGAGTGGTCGTTTGCGGTGGGCCCTCAGGAAGTGGGCTGGATCGGCCCGACTCCCTTGTCGAGTTGTCACTCGCTCTGGGAATCCGTGACCGGATCGACTTTCGGGCTCCTAGCTCTCGTGGTGACCTCGCCGATTTGTATCGGGCGGCCGATGTGACCGTCGTTCCGTCCTACTCAGAGTCTTTCGGTCTGGTGGCCATCGAATCGCAGGCCTGCGGCACCCCTGTCGTTGCCTCAGCAGTTGGCGGGCTTCCCACGGCCGTGGGCGATGGGGGAATCTTGGTCGATGGGCATGACCCGCGGGATTTCGCCCGTGCGATCGAACGCATCACCACCGAAACCGGCTTGCGGGCAGAGCTCGCTATCAAGGCCGCGTCTCACGCGCAGGGCTTTGGCTGGGAATCGACAACCGCTGGCCTCTTGCAGACCTATCAAGCAGCCCTACACGGCAACGCTGCGAACACGATCGCATCCACGCGGTAACCATCATGGATGCACGCGAAACCGCGATGGGTACCTTGCGCACGTTCCTTGACGAACACGGTCTCGATCACGAACCAATCGACGAGACTTCTGTGGCGGTGATCGTTCCCGGGGAACAGAAGCTGCAGACCACCGCGTCCTGTTCGTTCGGTGATGCCACGATGACGGTCAACGCTTTCGTGATCCGACACCCAGATGAGAACGAAGCCGGTGTGTATCGCTGGCTACTCGAACGCAACCGGCGCATGTACGGCTTGGCCTACAGCGTGGACCACCTCGGCGACATCTACTTGACCGGTCGTTTCCCACTGGCCTCCATCGATGCTGACGAACTGGATCGGATCTTCGGGGCCGTCAGCGAGTATTCCGATGGCGCCTTCAATCTGTTGCTCGAACTTGGATTCGCTTCATCTATCCGTAAGGAATGGAAGTGGCGCATCGAAGCAGGGCTGCCGACGGACAACCTCCAAGCCTTCAAACACCTGTCACCGGAGAACTCCCGCGAAGACGACGATCACTGATCGGGCAGGATGGACCTATGAGCCAGGCGCCCTACACCCTGATCTTGCTACGACACGGCGAAAGCGAATGGAACGCTAAGAATCTGTTCACCGGGTGGGTCGATGTCGATCTCACCGACAAGGGCCGGCAGGAAGCCACGCGCGGTGGGCAACTGCTGGCCGACAGCGGGCTGCTTCCCGATGTCGTGCACACATCACTGCTCACGCGCGCCATCCGCACCAGCCAACTGGCCTTGGAGTCCGCAGGCCGGATGTGGATCCCCGTTCGGCGCAATTGGCGATTGAACGAGCGCCATTACGGAGCGTTGCAAGGCAAAGATAAGAAGCAAACGCTCGAGGAATTCGGGGAAGAGCAATTCATGCTGTGGCGGCGTAGCTACGACGTCCCACCACCACCGATCCAACCCGATGATCCGTTCGCGCAAACCACTGATCCGCGTTATGCGCAACTGCCACCTGAGGCGCGCCCTGCCACCGAGTGCCTGGCCGATGTGGTGCATCGGATGATGCCGTACTGGCAGGACGTAGTGGTTGCCGAGGACTTACGTATGGGTAAGACGGTGCTGATCGCTGCTCACGGAAATTCGCTTCGTGCCTTGGTCAAGCATCTAGATGGCATCTCCGACGAGGACATAGCCGGCCTCAACATCCCCACCGGCATTCCGTTGGTCTACCAACTCGATGAGAATCTGCGCCCGCTGGTGCCTGGTGGCGAGTACCTCGACCCTGAGGCCGCTGCTACCGCTGCAGCGGCGGTTGCCGCCCAGGGCAAAAACTGACGTATCACCGACCGGTGATGGCCTGGATCTTCGGACGGATATCGAACAGGTAGACAAGCGCGACCACGGCCCCGGCGATGCCGAACAAGCTCAACGTCAAGTTGGGCAGCAGGCCGGTGAGCAGCGCCAGCCCGGTGAGCACGAGCCACAAGATCTTGGACTGACGGCCAACGGCCGGGAACACCTGGGTGGGGGCGCGCAGACAGTCAACGAAGGCAAAACCCTTCAAGCCCAACAGCACTACCCACAACGCGATGACGACGACATCTTGCACGGCTCCGAACACACGTCCACGGTACCTGCCCTTCCGGAACCGCGCCCACCCGCAACCTCGCCGAACGGGCAGTCCCACGACGGCGAACGGGCAGTCCCAGAACGTTGAACGGGCAGTCCCACGACGCCGAACGGGCGATTGCCCGTTCGGCGTTTCCAGACTGCCCGTTCGGCGTTTCCAGACTGCCCGTTCGGCGTTAGATGCCGACGGCCTCGCGGACCAAGACGACGGTCTGGGTGATGTTCTTACGCACCGATCCAGCTGTTTCGTGGGCGCTTTTCACCGAGTCCTGGACAAAGGTCGCGCCACGACCGGCGAGCGAACTCACCTGCGCAGGGATCTCCACCTTGGGCAGATCGACCTTGGGCAGTTCCATCTTCGGCAGATCGACCTTCGGCAGTTCCACCTTCGGCAACTCGATTTTCGGAACCGAGAACTTGGTAGCAGCCGGCTCGGGGGTCGCCTTCTTCTTACTCGTCGACTTTCCAGCCGAGGTGACCTTGGCCGAAGCCTTGGCTGTGCTGGCGGTCGGGGCCACCTTCGTCTTCTTCTTGGGTGTGGTGTCTTCGCTCATGATGCGTCCTTGTTCTCAGGAACCGCCGACTGGCTGGTGTGCTCGTCGGTGGGTTCGCGTGTGGTGGATTCGGCGGCTTTGTTCTCCGCCTGAAATGCGGCGTAGATCTGCAACAGCGTGGTGCGCTGCCGCTCACTGAGGGTGGCGTCCGCCGCGATCGCGGTGGTGACCGCTTCGTCCCCCTCGCGCTCGTCGAGGATCCCGGCCTGCACGTACAACGTCTCGGCCGAGATACGCAGCCCCTGCGCGATCCGTCCGAGGATCTCCGCACTGGGCTTACGCAGTCCGCGCTCTACCTGCGAGAGATAGGGGTTGGACACCTCCGCCGCCTTGGCCAGTTGCCGCAGCGACATTTGGGCTTGGTCGCGCTGCTCGCGGATGAATTCCCCGAGCGCGGAGACCTCGATTCGTGCCATGGCTCCAGTGTGCACCCCGATGCTTGCAAATGCAAGCGCAGGTGCTTGCTGGAGTGAGCGTGAGGTGGGTCACCCCGCAAGGAGCAGCGCACCCACCAACACCAGGCAACCGCCTAGCCCGACCACCGCGGTGGCCGCCAGTAGCCAACCCCGCAGACCCGGAAGCCGGGGTATGCGCAGGGCCGCGACGTGGGCCACCGCGTAGTAGGTCAAGATCATCGACGCCGAAACCCCCAGGGCCAACGTCAGTCCACCGATCGCGACCAGCACTCCGGCTCCGAGCGCAGCTGCGATCTCGGCTCGATGCGGCACCCGCTGTTTCGCGCTGACCGCTGCGAAGAACTTCGGTGCATCCCCTCGATCGGCCATCGCGAACAAGGTCCGACCCACTCCGGCGATCAAGCTCAACAGCACCGCTCCGGCAGCCAACACCGCGGCCACGACCACTGCACCACTCAGAGCACTTCCACCAACATCCGCAGCGATGTCCGACAACGCCGCTGGGCCGATTGCATAACCGCCAGCCGCAGCGAGTTGAACGATGAACGCGATCGCGAGATAGACACTGGCCACGATCGCAAAAGAGATCGCCACAGCAAGGGGGATGACCCGCGCTGGATCGCGTACCTCCTCACCGAGCACGGTGATCCGGGCGTATCCCGCGAATGCCACAAAGATCAATGCACTTGCGGCAAGCAGGGAGGCCGCGCTGCCCGGACCTGCCACGGCTTCGGCAACGACACCCTCCGTTGACAATCGAATTGCGGCAGTTGCGCCCAAGGCAGCAAGGATGAGGACGACGACGACAACCATCGCTCCCGCAACGCGCGTGGAACGCGCGATACCACGCAAATTGAGGACCAACACCAGGACGATTGCTACGAAAGCGACCACGCGTGATTGCTCGGGCCACACATACAGACCGATCGTCAGTGCTGCAGCAGACGCCGAGGCCCCCTTGCCAATCAGGAACACCGTGCCGGCAAGCACACCGGCGAATCGATTCAGGCGGATCCGCCCGTAGGCGTAAACGCCGCCGGCTTCGGGATGACGAGCCGCGAGCCGAGCGGTGGACGTCGCATTCAAAGCAGCCACCGCAGCGGCGATGAGAACGGCGGCGATGAGCCAACTTCCCGCTCGATCGAGAGCCGGTTGCCAGACCGCAAAAACACCGGTGCCGATCATCGCGCTGACGCCGACCGTCACCGCTCCCGGTAAGCCCAGCGAGCGGCTCAGCCGACTCGGGGGATCGGTTGCCGCTGGCACCGCCCGACTCTAGGGACCCATCATGAACATCAGATGAAGTGGCATCCTTCATCACCATGAGAGCGGTTATCCAACGCGCGGACGGTGCGCAGGTGAGTGTGCACGGCGAGGTGGTCGGTGCCTTCGAAGGCCCAGGGATCGTGTTGCTCGTTGGTGTCACCCACGACGACGACGAAGCCACCGCCGCCGCCCTCGCCGACAAGGTCTACGGGCTGCGCATCTTCGAGCATCGACACGCACGCGACCTCGCGTGCCTTCCGCCATCAGCGCCGCGCGAGGTTTCCGCCCGTGACTTGGGGTTGCCGGTGCTGGTGATCAGCCAATTCACTCTCTATGCCGCCACGAAGAAGGGCCGCCGGCCAACCTGGGAGGCGGCAGCCCCTGGCCCAGTGGCCGAGCCTTTGGTGGAGGCGCTCGCGCAGTCTTTGCGCGACCTCGGTGCCCCGGTGGAAACCGGGCGCTTCGGCGCAGACATGCAGGTGAGTTTCACCAACGATGGGCCTATCACGGTCATCATCGACAGCTAACGGTCGCGAACCCTTGTTGCAACGTCAGCCGAAAACGTCAACCCGAATCCTCACCCCAAAAAAAGTCATCCCAAGACAATGGCGGTCTGCCGAGCGCGTACGACGTCCTCGCCGATCACGACATCCACATCAAGATCCGGGGACAGCGATCGTTTGATGACCGCCGTAGCGATCGGGCCTTCCTCGTAATGCTGGGCCGCACTGGCTATCCAGCCAACGTCCTTACCCGCACTACTCACCGCTGCTCCGTGCGCCGGCATTTCATCTACGGTGCCGTCTAGATGCAACAGCACCAATCGGCGAGGGGGATGACCGAGGTTGTGCACGCGGGCAACGGCTTCTTGTCCGCGATAGCAACCTTTGGCGAGGTGCACTCCCGGTCCGATCCAGCCGACTTCATGCGGCAAGGTGCGGTGATCGGTCTCGAAACCAAAGCGTGGGATACCAGCAGCAACACGTAGTGCGTTCCACGCCCAGCTTCCCGCGCGGGTGGGCCAAGAATCCAACCGAGCAGCAAGGTCGGCGCGCGGCACGATCACCTCGCGACCGTCGAGGAAGTCAGGTCGCTGCGCCACGTACTTATCCGCGCTCCCGCCTCTATCGCTCCCGGCATCGACAACGCCGGTCCCGGCGTAGTCAGCTGGCATCAACCAGGTGGGGAAGTTCGGGTCGATGGCATGCACCGGTTCCCACACCACCGCGTACTCGGCGGTGACATCATCAATTTCAACCCGGGTCATGAACTTCATCGATTCCAGGTAGTCCACCAAGGAGGTTGCGCTGCCCGGGGAACAGATGATCCAACTGGAGTAATCGTCGTCGGTGATGTGCAACTCATGCTCGACGTGACCATGGGGACTCAAGATCAAGGCAAGTGCCGAGGAACCTGGGAGCAGGGTCTCAAGATGCTGGGTGGTCAGGTTGTGCAGCCAACTCAAGCGATCCGGGCCAGTGACTCGAACGACGCCCATGTGGGACAGGTCCACTGCCGCTCGACCTTCGCGTAGTGCGCGCTGTTCGCGCAGCGGATCTCCGAAGTGCCAGGGCACTCCTTCGTCGAGATCCCCGGGAGGCGCGGGAACGGCATCGGCCATGTCTTACTCATCCTCCAGCGGTTCGCGAACCGCATCGGTGATCTGAGCGCACTTCGCGCACCGCCCATGAATGGACACATGCGCAATGTCCGTATCGAAACCATACGTCTCGCGTAGATCGGATGCGAATGCATCCGCTACGGCTGCCGGCACGCTATCGACCTTCGCGCACTGATCACACACCAAGTGAATATGCACGTGCTCATCGATCGAGTGGTAGGTCGGAGCGCCGTGTCCGATATGCGCGTGGGTCACCAAGCCCACCGATTCGAGTACTTCAAGGGTGCGGTAGATGGTCGATAAGTTCACCCCGGCCGCGGTGTGTTGCACTTCGGCCAAGATCTCCTCAGGCGTGCCGTGGCGCAGGGTCTCCACTGCTTCCAGGACGAGTTGGCGCTGCGGAGTTATCCGGAACCCGTTCTCCCGGAGCCGCTGCTCCCAATCGTCAGCCACGCTCACTCCTTCGCCGAAACCTCGAGCGCCAAGGATGCAGCCAGGTGGTTTTGCATCGGTTGGCCGACCGCCGCCATATCGAAGGTCCACAACAACTTGTCCTCAACGAGCCCGTACAGGCGCTCCCCACCGGTGTACTCCTTGGCGCTTTCGGTGCGCATCACCGCATCGGTCCGCAACTGTGCCCGCGCACCTGTGATCACTGCGTTCTCGATCCCGGTGACTTCCACCGATCCGTACCAGATCTCCGCGAAACCGGTTGGGTGGTCCAGCGTGATCTCCACCCCGTTACCCGGGCGCGGACGCCAGAAACCGGATTCGGTGGCCAGCGGGCGCACCTGATTGCCGTCGTCGTCCAGTAGCCAACTTCGCGACCAATACGTCAAGAACGGGCGGCCGTCGGTGGAGAAGGAAACCTCCTGGCCGAAGCGGAAGTCCTCGATGGTCGGGTACTGCCCGGTGCCGACCCCCACCCAGCGTCCGATGAGCCAGGACAGGTGGGCAAGTTCGTCGGGGATCCCCGGAAGAATCCCCGGTTCGCCTTCTTCCGGTGTCACGGGCACGACTAACTTTGACCCTTGAACAACTTGTAGACGACATAGAACGAGAACCAGCCGGCGGCTGCGACGGCGATGACCAGCAAACTCGTGTAAAAGACTTCCAGCATGGCTTGAATCTACTGCCCTTGATGGCATCCCCGCTCAGCGCATGCGAGGAGTTCTGCTCGCCGTCAGCCGATCGCCTTACCGAGCCCGGCGACTATGTCCGCCGTCCGCGGCTGCCCGCTCCCCCGATGCACCTCACAGCCGGCGGCGTCCAAGAAGACCACCGTGGGAGTCGACTCGATGTCCCAGGCGCGGGTAAGCGCGAGGTTGTCGTCGGCATCGATCTCGATCACGTTGATCCCCGAAACCGCAACGTCCTCGACTACCTGGGTGACCGTCCTGCGGGTGGCCCGACACGGCTGACAGAAGGCGCTGGAGAACTGCACGATCGTGGCCCGCGTACCGAGTTGCGAATCAGGTGGCAACGGCGCTGGCTGCTGGGGAGCGCTCACAAGGCACCGATGCCCGTCGCCCACTTGCCGATGCGGTCCATCGTCTGCGGATCGACCGTTGATTCGGCGTGCGAGAAACCGGGCACGACGATCACCTCGGCGTGTGGATTGCCCGACTGCAGGGCTGCGCGCTCCAACACCTGAGCATGCTCCAACGGGAAGTAGTGGTCGCGATCGCCGTGGACGATCAACAGTGGCAGGTCCCCCATACGGCGAACACTTTCCTCCGGTGACCACGGCGCGGGCTCGGGCCAGGGGGTGGAAGTCACCCGAGCGCCTCGGGTGCGCAGCACTGCGCGGCCCGCGGGGTTGGCGATCAAGCGATGGACCAACCGCATGACGCGGGTTCCGCGGTAGAACCAGAACCCGGGCGAACTGACACTGACCACGGCATCGGGACGGTTCGTGGGCGTCAGCACGCTTCCCGGCGCCAAAGCGGCCTGACGCAAAGCCACCGAGCCACCCATCGAGAATCCAACACAGACCACTGCGTGCGCAGAACTACGACGACGCAGGTGCGCAACCGCCGCATCGACATCGAGCACTTCGTCCATCCCCACGGTGCACAAGCCCGAGGATTCGCCGTGCCCGCGTTGGTCGATCGCGAGAACATCGCCGAATCGTGCAAGGTGAGCGGCGACCGCCTGCACTCGTGGCTCTCGCCAACTCCCGGTGAAGCCATGGGCGAGAACAAAGGACACCGGGGATTGCGCCCCGGCAGCAGCTTTCACCCAACCGGCGCTGATGGACTCCCCGTCTGCGGTGAGCAAGGACATCTCCTCGGGCCGAAAACCCGGCGGCGGCGGATCGAGGAGGTAATCGGACGTGCTATGCGTCAGCGCCATGGCCCCATTGTGAAGCACACGGAAACGACGGCGGGCCACCGCTGCGGCACGCACCTGCGTATCCTGAGGCCTTGCCCTTCGGCTGCGGTCGAAGTATGCGGGAAGGGAGGACCGGATGCGGCTGATCTTGTTGACCCGCGCCATGGAGTCCTCAGCGGAGGTTCTTCCCTCCCTTAGCCTGCTCGCCCATCACGTCCGCGTGATGAGCGCCGAACCCACAGCCCTACTGTCGTCTCCCGATGCCGACGCCCTGCTCATCGATGGGCGCCGCGACCTGCCCACCGTCCGCGGCTTGACCCGGCTACTTCGCCAAACCGGCGTGGGAGTACCGATCATCTTGGTCACCACCGAAGGCGGACTGCCCGCCATCCAATGGGACTGGGGTCTTGATGAGGTTCTGGTCGACACCACGTCTCCTGCTGAATTGGAAGCACGGCTGCGCTTGGCGGTATCACGCATCGTGGGAACCCCCGGAGGTCCGGAGCCGGAGCCGGAGGAGATCCGCGCTGGGGATCTGCACATCGACGAAGCGAGTTATTCGGCTCGCTTACGCGGACGAACGTTGGATCTGACGTTCAAAGAATTCGAGTTGCTGAAGTTCTTGGCGCAGCATCCCGGTCGCGTCTTCACCCGAGCGGTACTACTCCAAGAAGTATGGGGATACGACTACTTCGGCGGTACTCGAACGGTAGATGTCCATGTTCGCCGGCTGCGCGCCAAACTCGGTCCCGAATACGAGTCCTTGATCGGTACCGTGCGCAACGTGGGCTACCGATTTGTCCCCGAGCGGCCTGACTCCGCCACGTTGGCCACGGTTGCGTCCGAAGACGACATCCCGGTCGAACCCAGCGACCTGCACTGATGTCAGGTGGCCCCATCTCGCTGATCGGGCGTGATCACCTCGGACCCGACGAGGTCC
>DASYOJ010000354.1:0-1975 GCA_036007925.1 Candidatus Nanopelagicales bacterium | reverse complement strand
CATGATGGATTGCGATACCACCGGTATTGAGCCGGACTTCTCGTTGGTCAAGTTCAAGAAGCTTGTCGGTGGCGGCTCGATGCAGATCGTCAACCAGACGATCCCGCGGGCACTGCGCAAGCTCGGGTACACCGAAGAGACAGTCGAAGCCATCGTTGAGTACATCGGCGAGAACGGGCACGTCATCGATGCGCCCGGTTTGAAAACCGAGCACTACGCCATCTTCGATACCGCGATGGGCACCCGCTCCATCTCACCGATGGGCCACGTGCGGATGATGGCTGCCGTGCAGTCGTTCATCTCGGGTGCGATTTCCAAGACGGTCAACATGCCCGAAAGCGCTACCGTCGAAGAAGTCGAGGAGATCTACTACGAGGGCTGGAAGCAAGGCCTGAAGGCGCTGGCGATTTACCGGGACAACTGCAAGGTTGGTCAGCCGCTGAGCGATGGCAAAGCCGCCAAGGTCGATGCTGAAGTGGAAGCTGCCATCGAAGGCATCGGTCAGCCGATCCGGCGCCGGCTACCGAAGTCGCGTCCGAGCCGCACCACCTCCTTCTCGGTCGCTGGCGCGGAGGGCTACCTCACCGCCGGTTCCTATGAAGACGGTGAGCTCGGTGAAGTCTTCCTCAAACTCGGCAAGCAGGGCTCGACGCTTGCCGGTGTGATGGATGCCTTCTCCATTGCTATCTCGATCGCACTGCAATACGGCGTGCCGTTGGAGGCATTCGTCTCCAAGTTCGTCAACATGCGGTTCGAGCCAGCCGGCATGACCGACGATCCGGACATCCGGATGAGCCAGTCGATCATGGACTACATCTTCCGCCGGTTGGCACTGGACCACTTGCCGCTGGACAAGCGCGAAGCGCTCGGCATCTTCACCGCCGACGAGCGTGCGGCAACCGTGGCGTCAAGCTACGAGACCCCGCAGGTCCCCGCTGCCCCGGCAGCTGACCTTGTTGTCGAGGACGAGACGGTGGACGCTCCGTCGCCGGCACCCAAGGAGAGCGCCGCGCACTCCAGTGCAGAGCTGCTCGAGGAGATCACCGGCACGGCATCGGATGCCCCGTTGTGCATGACATGCGGCATCAAGATGCGCCCGGCTGGCAGCTGCTACGTCTGTGAGGGATGCGGAAGCACCTCTGGCTGCAGCTAAGCAACACCTTCAACCGAAGGGGGCCGATCCCATGATCGGCCCCCGTCGGTGTGTTCGTGAGGGGCTGTTCGTCGAGCCTGATCGACAGGTGTGCAGCCACATTTCTCACGCTGGGGCCGTTGTGCCACAGTTCTGCTCGCATGCACCATCGAGCAACACGACTGGGAAAGGCCATCTGTGACCGACTCCACCCCAAGGGCTGCCACTCCTACCTCGACTCACCCATGGTGGGCGCTTAGCTCCCTGCTCATTGGCCTGAGCATCATCATCATCGACGGCAGCATCGTCAACGTCTTGCTGCCAGACATGGTGCAAGACATCGGCTTGACGCAAACCGATGCGCAATGGGTGAACTCGATCTACTCACTGGTGTTCGCCTCGTTGCTGATCACCATCGGTTTGCTGTCCGACCGCTTCGGTCGGCGCAAGCTTTTTCTCATCGGTGTCGCCATCTTCTTGCTTGGATCCCTCGGTAGCGGCTCCGCACAGGACCCGTCGTTCCTGATTGCATCGCGGGCGGTGCAAGCCAGTGGGGCGGCCATGATGTTGCCGTCCTCCATCGCGGTCATCAACGTGCTGTTCGAGGGCCGCCAGCGCGCCGCGGCTTTCGGTCTATGGGGTGCCATCTTCGGTGGGGCGGCCGGCTTAGGTCCACTGCTGGGTGGCTGGCTCGCCCAGGACTTCAGTTGGCGCTGGGCGTTCTTGGTGAACATCCCGATCGGGATCATCGCAGCGCTCTTGGTGATCCGCTTCGTTCCGGAGAACTACGGACGCAAAGCCAAGGGGTATGACCCCCTTGGCATCGTTCTCACGGCACTTGGC
>DASYOJ010000353.1:0-7114 GCA_036007925.1 Candidatus Nanopelagicales bacterium | reverse complement strand
CTTGAGCGCGCCGAACGAAGTCGCCCCGCAGCTTGGCGCGGGTGGTCTGCGGCGGCACGTTCTTGGCCTCGAAGACCTCCGGATCGTGCGTAACACGCTGGGCAAGACCCCGGCGCTCGAGCAGGTAGAACAAGCCGCGATCCCGGCTAATGTCGTGATACGCCAGATCTAGTTGCGCAATCCGGGTATCGGACAACGTGAGATCGTGTTTGTCCATGTACCGCTGCAGCAGCTTCCATTTAATGATCCAGTCGATTTCGGTATCCACGGCACTGAAGTCCTGGGCTTCCACAGCCTTGAGGGAGCGTTCCCACAGGTCCAAGACTCGCGCCGTGGTGGGGTCGGTGCGCAGGCCGCGTCGATCCACGTACTGGGTCACCTTGTCAAGGTATTCCCACTGCATCTGCAACGCGGACAATTCCCGGCCGGTGGACAAGGGCACCTGGCGGGTCCCGGTGGTGTCGTGGCTGATTTCCCGAATCGCTCGGATCGGGTTCTCGAAAGACATGTCACGCATGACCATTCCGGACTCGAGCATTCGCAAGACCAGATCAGCGGCGCCAACTTTCAGCAATGATGTGGTCTCACTCATGTTGCTATCGCCCACGATCACGTGCAGGCGGCGATACAGATCGGCATCGGCATGGGGTTCATCACGCGTATTGATGATCGGCCGCGAGCGGGTTGTCGCGCTAGAGACGCCTTCCCAAATGTGGTCAGCTCGTTGGCTGACGCAATAGACCGCACCTCGCGGGGTCTGTAGGACTTTGCCCGCACCGGTGATGATCTGCCGTGAGATGAGGAACGGGATGAATCCTTCGGCCAAACTCAAGAAATCCGTGGATCGCTCGACGAGGTAGTTCTCGTGGCAGCCGTAGGAATTTCCAGCCGAATCGGTGTTGTTCTTGAACAAGTAGATATCCCCGGTGATGCCCTCTTCGCGAAGCCGGGCCTCAGCATCTACGCATAAGCCTTCGAGGATTCGCTCACCTGCCCGATCGTGGGTGATGAGTTGCTCGATACTGTCGCATTCGGCGGTCGCGTATTCCGGATGCGATCCGACATCGAGATACAACCGGGACCCATTGCGCAAGAACACATTGCTGCTGCGGCCCCACGCGACCACTCGCCGAAACAGGTACCGCGCTACTTCATCGGGGCTCAGGCGGCGTTGACCACGAAAGGTGCAGGTCACCCCGTATTCGGTCTCAATCCCGAATATCCGCCGGTCCATTTCCCCACTGTAGATCCGATTGGCGCACCAAGCGCCCGATGGGGCCTAGCCGAGCAAGGATTCCAGCTCGCTGCCCTCAATGCGGCGGAAAGCCCGGCGCGGTCGGGTCCGATCGAGCACGGCCACCTCGAGATCGGCGGGGCCCAGGTTTCGGGTCTCCTCCGTACCGTGTTCCCCCAGAGCATGGACTGCCTGGCGCAACGAGGTGGATAGATCCTGTCCCGCGGCCCAGGCCGCGGACATGGCCCCAGCGATCGCTTCGGCCGATCCCCCCATCGCGACGAAGCCGTGTTCGTCGGCCACCGAGCCATCGAAGGTCAGCCGATACAACTGGTCGGAGTCTTCGTCGGTTCCCACCTCGGCAACGACGATCTCCACTTCGAAGGGCTTGGGGGTCTCGGTGAAAATCGAGCCCAGGGTCTGCGCGTATGCGTTTGCCAGGCTGCGCACAGTTACATCGCTGCGGTCATACGAATAGCCCCGCATATCCGCGAGTCGAATACCGGCCACCCGAAGGTTCTCGAATTCGTTGTACTTACCGACTGCGGCGAATCCGATGCGGTCATAGATTTCGCTGATTTTGTGCAACGCCTTCGACGGGTTTTCGGCTACGAAGACCACCCCGTCGATATATTGGGAGACGACAACGCTGCGCCCGCGGGCAATTCCTTTGCGCGCGAAATCCGCCTTGTCTTTCATGATCTGTTCGGGCGAGACGTAGAACGGAACGCTCATGACGAATCACCTCCTACGCGCGCCCAAGGACCATCGGGGCGGCGCATTCGCTCGCTGAGCATGGATTCAGCCGCTTGCGCTAGGGCACTCTCGTCGATGATCTCCACACCGCTACTGGTCACCACCGCTACCACCGGGAAGATGCGACGGGTCAGGTCCGGGCCGCTGGTGGCGCTGTCATCATCGGCTGCGTCGTAAAGGGCCTCGAGCGCAATACGGATCGATTGCTCGGCGCTGGCATCGAAGTGCCAGAGCTTCTTTAGTGAGCCGCGGGCGAAGCTCGAGCCCGAACCAACGGCGTAGTAGTCGTGCTCTTCATACCGCCCGCCGGTGACGTCGTAGGAGAAAATGCGGCCACGGTCGTGGCTTGCGTCATAGCCCGCGAAAAGTGGCACCACCGCGAGGCCTTGCATTGCCATACCCAAGTTGCCCCGCAGCAAGGTGGACAGCCGGTTGGCTTTGCCTTCCAGGGATAGGGCCGTTCCTTCGATCTTCTCGTAATGCTCGAGCTCGACTTGGTACAAGCGCACCAACTCCACTGCGATGCCCGCGGTCCCAGCGATACCCACGACCGAGTGCGAGTCGGCCTCGAACACCTTTTGCACGTCGCGTTGGGCGATGACATTGCCCATGGTTGCGCGCCGGTCGCCGGCCATAACGACGCCCCCATCGAAGGTGAGGGCCACGATGGTGGTGCCGTGCGGAGCGTCGACGGTGCCGGTTGTGGTGAACGATGACGGCGCCGGAGCCCCCAGCGAGGCGAGGAACTCGGCGAACGAGGGTGAACCCAAGGCGCGGTACGCGTGGGGGAACTCGGAGGTCACTGCCCGCCCTTTTGCACGAAGGATTTCACGAAATCCTCCGCATTTTCTTCCAGAACTCCATCGATTTCGTCCAGGATCGAATCGACGTCGTCATCGAGGGCTTCCTTGTCTTGCGTGCTGGACGCCGCGGCGGGTGCGTCGTCGAGGACCTCGTCGGTCTCTTCGCGCTTGGAAACCTTCTTTTGCTCAGCGTTCTCCCTAGCTGCCATAACCCCAGGGTATCTGTCTAGTTCTCGGTCAGCGCGTCGATCAAGGCACTGGCATCCGAACTGGCCTCCAGAAGCTCGCCCACGTGATCGAAAGTGCCGCGGGTGGGTTCGAGGGTGGGAACCCGCAACAAGGTGTCCCGACCCGGGAGGTCGAACACCACCGAATCCCACGAGGCCGCCGCGATGGAGTCCGGATACCGGCGCATGCATTCCCCACGGAAGTAGGCGCGGGTATCGGTGGGTGGATGCTGGCGGGCGTGGTCGACACTCGCATCATCGAACATCCGTTGCAAGCGACCGCGTTGCTCCAAGGTGGCCGCGAGGCCCTTCTCGGGTCGGATGTCGGAATACTGCAGATCGATCAAGGCCAAGCGCGCGTCGTCCCAGGCGAGGTCATCTCGACGGACGTAACCTTCCAGCAGTTTGAGCTTTGCCACCCAATCGACGGTGTCTGCCACGAGGGCTCGATCTTGTGCGAGTGCATCGAGATGCGCACCCCATTTTGTGAGGACGTCTTTGGTTTGTTCGTCGTATTGGGAGCCCCACCGCGAATCGCAGTATTCCCAGGCCCGCTCCAAGAATGCCTGCTGCATTTCCAATGCGGTCCAGCGTCGCCCACCACTTAGCTCCATCGCATGCTGCAGGTCGATGTCATGGGAAACGCGGTGCATCTCGGCGACCGGCTCTCGCGGCATCGCATCGAGGCTGCCCAGGAAGCCATCTTCAATCATGGACAACACGATCGCGGTGGTGCCCATCTTCAAGTAGGTGGCTGTGTCGCTGAGATTCGCATCACCCACGATCACGTGCAGGCGCCGATACTTTTCCGGATCGGCATGTGGCTCATCGCGCGTGTTGATGATGGGCCGCTTCAACGTGGTTTCCAGACCGACTTCCACCTCGAAGAAATCGGCTCGTTGACTGAGTTGAAACGCCGGCGTGCGCCCGTCTTGGCCGATGCCCAATCGTCCGGCCCCGGTGAACACCTGGCGGGAAATGAAGAACGGCGTCAGATGGCGAACGATTTCGGAAAAGGCAGTGGCGCGGCGCATGAGGTAGTTCTCGTGGCAGCCGTACGAAGCACCTTTGTTGTCGGTGTTGTTCTTGTAGAGAACGATGCGTGAGCCGCTAGGACTCGTTGCCGCCGCTTGCGCGGCCGCATTCATCACACTCACCCCCGCGCGGTCCCACAACACGGCATCACGCGGATTCGTGACCTCCGGGGTTGAGTACTCAGGGTGGGCGTGATCGACATAAAGACGAGCGCCATTAGGCAAGATCACATTCGCAAGACCGAGATCCTCATCGGTCAACTGCGAGGGATCGGCCTCTGCCCGGGTCATGTCAAAGCCCCGGGCGTCGCGCAGGGGCGATTCTTCGTCGTAATCCCAACGCGGCTTGGCCGCTCCGGGTGCTGCTAGGAGATGGGCGTAGGCGTTGACGATTTGGGAGGACGTGACCATCGCGTTCATCGTCGGATGACCAGGCACGGAGATGCCGTACTCGGTCTCCAAGCCCATGATGCGATGAACGCTCATTTATCCGCCGATCCCTGGGCTACAGGTACTGACCGGTGTTGGCGACGTTGTCGATGGACCGCCCCGGCCCGCCGCCTTGTTTACCCTGGATGAGCGTGCGGATGAACACGATGCGCTCACCCTTCTTGCCCGAGATGCGGGCCCAGTCGTCTGGGTTGGTGGTGTTCGGTAGGTCCTCGTTCTCCCGGAACTCATCCACGCACGCATCAAGCAGATGTTGGACGCGGATTCCTTTTTCTCCGGTATCCAGGAAATCCTTGATGGCCGACTTCTTCGCCCGGGAGACGATGTTCTCCAGCATTGCGCCGGAGTTGAAGTCCTTGAAGTACAAGATCTCCTTGTCCCCGCCCTCGTAGGTAACCTCGAGGAATCGGTTCTCCTCGGACTCGGCGTACATCCGCTCGATCGCCCGCTGGATCATCGACGCACATGCCGAATCCGGATCCCCACCGTGTTCGGCCAAGTCCTCGCGATGGATCGGTAGCCCAGGGACCAGGTACTTACTCATGATGTCGCGCGCCGATTCGGCATCGGGACGTTCAATTTTGATTTTGACGTCGAGTCGACCCGGGCGCAAGATCGCCGGGTCGATCATGTCTTCGCGGTTGGAAGCACCGATGACGATGACGTTCTCCAAACTCTCCACGCCATCGATCTCACTCAGCAACTGCGGCACGATCGTGTTTTCGACATCGCTACTCACGCCGCTGCCCCGGGTGCGAAACAGCGAATCCATTTCGTCGAAGAACACGATGACCGGCATACCTTCCGAAGCCTTCTCACGTGCTCGTTGAAACACCAGTCGGATGTGGCGTTCGGTCTCCCCCACGTATTTGTTGAGCAGTTCGGGGCCCTTGATGTTCAAGAAGTAGCTTTTGGCCTCGAGTTTCCCGGTCTTCTCGGCCACTTTCTTGGCCAGGGAATTAGCGACGGCCTTGGCGATCAACGTCTTTCCGCACCCAGGAGGCCCGTAGAGCAAGATCCCCTTAGGCGCGCGCAGCGCATGCTCGGCAAACAGGTCGGCATGCACGTAGGGAAGTTCGACGGCATCACGGATGGAATCGATCTGTCGGGCCAAGCCGCCGATTTGCAGGTAGCCGATATCGGGTACTTCTTCTAAGACGAGTTCCTCGACCTCAGCGCGCGGCACCTGCTCGATCACGTAGCCACTGCGCAGATCGCACAACAACGCCTCTCCAGCGCGCAGCGTGTGTCCGCGCAGCGGAGTGCCTACCCGCACCACGCGCTCTTCGTCGGCACCGGCTACCACGACGCACCGATCCGGGCCGAGCATTTCTTTGAACGTGACGATGTCTCCAACGACCTCGTAGTCACGCTGGTCCACAACGTTCATCGATTCATTCAGCACTACTTCTTGCCCTGGGACGAGTTGGTCCGACCCGACCGCAGGA
Organism: Candidatus Nanopelagicales bacterium; assembly: GCA_036007925.1. GTDB lineage: Bacteria > Actinomycetota > Actinomycetes > S36-B12 > S36-B12 > S36-B12. The sequence goes on along the minus strand of DASYOJ010000353.1, from coordinate 1,162 downwards.
CTAACGGCGACACGCATCTTGCGCCCGGAGGCGATGATGTCTACCGAGCCGTCCTCGTGGGCTTCGACGAATGTTCCGTATCCGCTCGGCGGTTCACCGAGGCGATCCACCTCGGCCTTGAGCGCGACGATCTGCTCGCGCGCATCACGCAGCGTGGTGATCAGGCGTTGGTTGTGGTCCTTTTGCGCGGCTAGCTCGCCGCGGATTTCACTCAAGGTGGTCTCGAGGGCCAGTAGCCGGCTTTCCGGACTTGGTTCGCTCACCGGGACCTCCTTAGTGGATGGACGCGTGCTGCGGTCTGGCACACGAGGCCCTACGACCCTAACCCGCATCCTGCGGCTGCACCTGCTGGCTGCCCGGTCCCCGGTAATCCTCGCCGTAGGCCCCTGGAGCCGGCCGCCGCTTACGCTCGGGGGCTAGGTGGCCCGGCGCCATGACCCGAGTCGAAACGAGGAATCCGGTGTGCCCGGACATCCGGTGATCGGGGCGCACGGCCAAGCCGTCCAGATGCCAGGTGCGCACGATGGATTCCTCCGACCGGGGCTCGATCCACCGCCGGGAGGCGCGCATAGATTCCACCAGGGTGGACATCTGGGTCGTGGTGGCCACGTAACACACCAAAGCACCGCCGGGTCGCAGCAACAGCGCGGCGGCCTCCAAGCACTCCCAAGGCGCCAACATGTCCAACACCACTGCGTCGAGTCCGCTCAGGGCCACTCCCGGCAGATCCGGCGAAGCGCCAGCGTTAACCAGATTCTGCAGGTCATCTTCGAGCACCGTCCACGAACGGGGCCACCCGCCGTGCCACCGACACACGTTCTCGGTAGCCACCTCGGCGAAGTCTGAGCGTCGCTCAACGCTGACCACTTGACCGTCCGGTCCCACGGCGCGCAGCAGGTAGCACGACAAGGCGCCCGACCCAGCCCCAGCTTCCAGTACGCGGCGCCCAGGCCCAAGGTCGGCCAGCGCGACGATGCGGGCAGCATCCTTGGGGTAGATGACCGCCGCTTCACGTGGCATTCCCAAGACGTAATCGTCCAGGCCGGGGCGTTGGGCCAAGAATTCGATGCCCCGGCTCGAGGTGATCACGCTGCCTTCGTCGCTGCCGATGATGTCGTCATGGGCGAGTTGGCCGCGGTGGGTATGCACGATCGCACCGGCA
>DASYOJ010000352.1:0-1563 GCA_036007925.1 Candidatus Nanopelagicales bacterium | reverse complement strand
GGAAATCCTCTGCGTTGGCGAAGAATAAGGGGGAGTCGTAACGAAAGACCAGCAGCCCGGGCTCTTGATGCGCAGTGGGGTAATCGTTGATGCTGTGCCAGCCGGGTATCTCATCGACGGTGCCCAACAGCGCAGCATGCGGGCGGGCAACGCGACTGAGCAGATCCACGACGGACACCGCTACCGCGATGGCGATGCCGTACAAAATGCCAAAGGCCAGCACACCCACCGTCGCCAGGAGCGCCAGCAGAAACTCTCGACGCCTAAATCGCCACAGCCGCTGGAACTCGGCGACATCAATCAAGGACACCGCGGCGAAGATGATCAAACCACTCAAGGCGGCCAGTGGGAAGGATTCCAAGATAAATCCCAGCCCCAGCACGATCGCCAAAACGAGTGCTGCAGCGATGAGGGAGTACACCTGCGTACGAGCTCCGGCGGCACGGGCGATCACGGCCCGACTGGCTGATGAGGACACCGGAAATCCCCCAACGAGGGAGGAACCGATATTGGAAACCCCCAGTGCGACGAATTCCTGGTTCTTGTGAATTCGATGCCCGGTTCCGATCGCCAGCATGCGACCCGTCAGCAAGTTGTCGGTGTACCCGACCACGAGGATCGCTACGGCCGGAAGCATGAGCAATCCAAGATCATCAGCCGATAGTGCGGGGGCGGTGAAGTCCGGCCCACCCGCCGGGATAGTGCCCACCGTCGGAAAGAGCGACGCTGCAGCTGAGCTAGTGGCCGTAATCAGTGCTGCGATGGCCACCAAGATCAACGGCCAAGGAACCGCAGGGAACCGGCGCTTCAACAGCAACAATGACACTGCAATAGCCACCGCCATAACGATGGGCGCAATCTGCACCGGTGCTGCTGTTGCGCGTTCGGCGATCGCGGTTGCTTCCTCGATGAAGGTCCGTTGGTTGCCAGGGGTATCGGTCAACGTCAATGCCTGACTGGAGATCATCAACACGCCTACTCCGGCCATGTAGCCGATCAGCAGCGGTTTGCCGAGCAGATCACCGATAAAGCCCAGCCGAAGGAGCGCCGCGAGAAGCGATAACGCACCGACGATGAGCGCCAAACTAGCGGCCAACGCGGCGTATCGCAGCGGCTCACCACCAGCTAGGGGAGCCAGGCTCGTGGCGGTCAAGAGCGCTGTACTGCTTTCAGGTCCTACTGACAATAAGCGGGAACTACCAACGAACGCGTACAGCACGAAACCGACCACGATCACCCACAGGCCGCTGGTTGGCGGAAGACCAGCTAACGCCGAATAGGCCATGACCTGCGGAACCAGGTAGGCCGTGACGGTGATCCCACCGATTACATCGCCACGAAGATTACTTCGGTCATAGTGGCGCAGACGCTGCCAGCCCGGAGCAAGGTGCATGACTCGACGCTAGGCCCGAACTACCAACTTTTGCTACTGATCGGGACGTTTCGTTCGGACAGCAACGCAACGGTGCCGGCCTTGTTGCGCAGCAGCGGACGTTCTCGGCCCCAGTATTGGACCTTGCGGGTTGGGGCGCCTTTGCCGATGAACACCGTGAGTTTCTTTCC
>DASYOJ010000351.1:0-12703 GCA_036007925.1 Candidatus Nanopelagicales bacterium | reverse complement strand
TTCTTGGTGATGTCACTTCGACGTGACTTGCGTTGGCTTGGCCTCTTCGTTGTCATCCCAGCCTTATTGACCCTCGGACTCTCGGTCACGGTGCTCTACACCGAAGCCGCCCAGTTGGTGCCTGCCTTGAAGTCCTACTGGTTGGTGATCCACGTCTCGGCGGCCATCATCTGCGCCGGTGCGTTCACGGTGGCAGCTTCTTCTGCAGCCTTATCTTTGGTGCAGTCCCGTCGGGAGGCCTCCGGACGCACGTGGGGCGGACCGATGGCGGCGGTGCCTGATGCCGATCGCTTGCGCATCTTCACCAGTCGCATCATTGCTTTTGCTTTCCCGGTGTGGACCTTCTCGGTGATCGCCGGTGCGATCTGGGCGGAGAATGCCTGGGGCCGCTACTGGGGTTGGGATCCCAAGGAGACCTGGGCGTTCATCACCTGGGTTGTGTATGCGGCGTACTTGCACGCGCGCTCGACTGCGGGCTGGCGCGGAGATAAAGCATCCTGGATCGCGATCGTGGGTCTGGTGACCTTCTTGATCAACTACTTCGGTGTCAACATGTTCGTTAACAGCCTGCATTCCTACGCGGGGCTTTAGCAGTAGCGTTAACGCTGACTACTTCGCGTCTCCGCGCCGCCGGCGCATTTTCTTGCTCCAGACGTCGTCGTCGAGCTGTCGCAAGAAGCGTGGATCGTCATCGGGGGCGATCGGCCCTCGCTTACGGCGGAACCCGCCACCCTCGGGCCAGGTCTTTCCGAGGAGAAGCCAGATGACGCCGCCGAGGATGGGCAGGACGATCACCAGGACCAGCCATAACCACTTCGGCAACGTGCGGGCTTGGGCCTTCGGGGTGCGCGCGACATCGATAATGAAGTAGATGTACAGCGCCACCGCGAGGAGGCCGAGGACAACGCGAAGCATGGTCCGGTAATGGTAACCACGGTTCGGGGGATCAGCGCCTCGTGCGTCGTTCGCCCTGCGCGTACGGTTGCCTGGTGAGCGCGCAGCAGGAGGGTAGGAGGGGCAGGGGGCTAGGCCCGATCCTGATCTATACCGGCATGCGGGTGGGTCTGTTCTTCGCCTTCTGGCTGCTGCTGCAGCTGGTGACCCCTGTGCGAGGACTGTGGGCCGTTGCGGTGGCGATCATCGGGTCTGGGGTGGTCAGCTTCTTCCTGCTAAATCGGCAGCGCAAGGCCATGAGCGATGTGGTCGGGGGCTTCTTCGGCCGCATCAATAGACGTATCGATGAAGCCTCACGAGGCGAAGATGACCCCGACGACGAGCCCGAGGCACAGCCAGAAGGCGTAGACCGCGACCAAAACCCCGGTGCCGGACAGGGCCGAGACGAGATCGCGTCCGATGGCGCCGCGGACGACGACCCGAATCGGAGCGACGGCCCACGGGATGCTCGCCAGCCCGACTAACGCCCACGGGCTGGTAGACGCGGCCACGATCGGCACACTCGCCAAGCCCGCGAGAATGAGGACGACAAACAGTTGCCGGGTACGCCTATCGCCGAGGCGAACGGCCAGTGTGTGCTTACCGGCCGCCGTATCGGAGGGAATGTCGCGCAGATTGTTCGCAACCAAGATCGCGGTGATGAGTGCACCTACTCCTGCAGCAGCGATCACGGCGGCTAGATCGACGGCATTCGTTTGCACGTACATCGTGCCCAAGACCGGCACGAAACCGAAATAAACAAGTACGAACACTTCGCCCAGGCCGGCGTATCCGTAGGGGCGTGGGCCACCGGTGTACAGCCAGGCAGCCGCGATGGCCGATGCGCCGACCGCGATCAGCCACCAATGACCACTAGCTGCGACTAGGACCAAACCAGCGATGGCGGCCACGGCGAAGGAAGCGAAGGCAGCGGCACGAACAGCGGCGGGACGTGCCAGACCTTGACCAACCAAGCGGACAGGGCCGACGCGGCTGTGGTCGGTCCCCTTGATGCCGTCGCTGTAATCGTTCGCGTAGTTCACCCCCACCTGCAGGGCCAGCGCCACAATGAGAGCCAGCGCTGCACGTATCGGAACCCACTGGTCACCGGCGAGGGCGGTGCCGATCGCGACCGGGGCGATAGCGGCCGGCAACGTTCGTGGCCGGGCGCCGGCGATCCAGATGCCGGCGCCGTTCACCACAGGTCGCCGCCGGGACCGTGCGTTTCCTCCTCGTCCAGGCCGAGGGTGCGAGCGGTGGCCTGGCGGTCGATCTTCCCGGTGGTGGTGGCTTGGAAGGACGCGACCTGGCGGATAGTCGCCGGCGTAGCCTCCTTGCCGAGGTGGTCGCTCACCCATGCACGCAGCGCGGCTTCGGGGATGTCGTCGTCGGCGATGAAAGCGAGGTGGAGTCGGGAATCGACATCATCATCGGGAACCACGATCACGATGGCATCCAGAATGCTCGGATGGTCGCGAACGCGGTCTTCGATAGCCACAATGTCTACGTTCACCCCGCGAACCGTCACGATGTCATCGAGGCGGCCGAGCACCTGGAGTCGTCCGCCAGACCAGCGCCCACGATCATTGGTGCGCAGCCATTCGTCGACGAACGGGTGGGGTTTGTCGTCGCGGTAACGACTCGCCAGCATGGGTCCGCTGAGCCAAATCCGATCGTCGTTGCTGCCATCTTCGCCGATGCGCACGTGCACTCCGTCCAACGGGACCCCATCCAGTACGCACCCCCCGCTGGTCTCGGTCATGCCGTAGGTGCTGGTCACCGAGATAGATGCAGCGGCGCAGTCGCGGGCTGCTTGCGGTGCTAAGGCAGCGCCACCGACCAGGATGAGTGCGCAGCGCTGGAGGGATGCTCGACCGAGTTCGGTAGCAAGCAAGCGTGGCAACTGTGCGGGCACCAACGAGACTGCAACCGGCTGGCCGGTACCTGCGGCGGTATCGATTGCCTCGGCGAAGACTTCATCGGTGAAGCGCTGTGCTCCTCCGAGGCTTGCCGTGGGGATCGGTGGTTGATGGGTACGCCGGGCCCGGATCAGTACGTTCAGGCCACCGATCGACGTAGGGGGGATGGCCAGTACCCACGCGGGATGACCACCGGCGCGGGTGTTTACCTGATCGGTGAGGTAATCGGCCGCTGCGGCCTGCAATTCCACTCCGCGCGGGTTCCCGGTCGATCCGGAGGTCGTGACCACCAGCGCGATGTCTTCGGCCACCGGTTCGTCTGGCCGGACTGCGGCGATAAGGGAATCAACCACCGAGGGCGAGGTCACCGACGAGGCCATCGGGATGGGGGCGATGGGTGCGCCGCCGGCAAGGGCGGCATCTAACGGTTCCCAGAGCGCATCGAGTGCCTCGGGTCCTGGTGGGACCTCGAGGAGTCGAAGGTGGCGCGCTGGCCCGCTCGTTGACATCGAGCCGAGCGTAAGGGCTGCAGGTAGCGTTCCGGCCATGGATACCCGCACGATGTACCAACTACCGCCGCTGGCTCCCGACGATTCACCTGTGTGGCAAGACCCCGCGTACAGCTCGATGCGCCCGGGTTGCGGGTGGGAATCTATCGGCGAATACCGCGATATCCATTACGAGATCTCCACGGGAGACGACGCCGGGATAGCCAAGATCACGATCAACCGTCCCCACAAGCGCAACGCCTTTAGGCCTCAGACGCTCTTTGAGTTGTCCGATGCCATGAACCTTGCTCGCGATGATGATCGCATCGGAGTAATCATCCTGACCGGTCAAGGCGACCTCGCCTTCTGCTCCGGTGGAGATCAGGTGATCCGCGGTGACGATGGATACATCGGCGACGACGAAATCGCCGGCAAGGGCATCGGTCGGTTGAATGTGTTGGATTTGCAAATCCAAATCCGGCGAACTCCCAAGCCGGTCATCGCCATGGTGGCCGGGTACGCGATCGGTGGCGGGCACGTCCTGCACGTGGTGTGCGACCTGTCGATTGCTTCCGACAATGCACGGTTCGGCCAGACCGGCCCCAAAGTCGGTTCCTTCGATGGTGGCTATGGCTCCGGACTCCTCGCACGCACGATCGGCCAAAAACGATCCCGAGAGGTCTGGTACACATGCCGGCAGTACGGCGCCGAGCAGGCGTTTGATTGGGGCTTGGTCAATGCCGTGGTGCCGATCGAGGATCTGGAAATCGAAACGGTGCGTTGGTCGAAGGACATGCTGGCGCTCTCACCGCTGGCATTGCGGATGTTGAAGGCATCCCACAACGCTGCCGACGATGGACTCGCCGGAGTCCAGCAACTAGCTGGCGATGCCACATTGCTCTTCTACATGACCGAAGAGGCCCAAGAAGGTCGCGATGCCTACAAGGACAAACGGGCTCCTGACTTCGGGCAGTTTCCGCGACGTCCGTGAGCCAGATCCCGTCCCTCGAGGAGTTACTCGAGTCGGCTGTCCCCTTCGCCGTTCGGATGCGCGTTCCCTTTCGCGGACTCACCGTCCGCGAAGGCATCTTGCTGAGGGGCCCTTCGGGATGGGGTGAGTTCGCGCCCTTTGACGACTACAGCCAGGTGCGTGCAGGGCGATGGTTGGCCGCAGCCGTTGAGGCCGCCTGGGGATCGTGGCCGCAACCACGCAGGGACATGATCGACGTCAACGCCATCATCCCCGCCGTGGATTCCCAGCAAGCCGGCGCGTTGGCGCGAGAAGCCTTGTGGGAACACGGTTGCCGCACTGTGAAAGTGAAAGTGGGTTCCTCGCTAGCCGAAGACGAAGCACGTGTGGTGGCGGTCCGAGATGCCTGGGACAGCGCCGGCATCGAGGGTGGGATCCGATTAGACGCCAATGCTGGGTGGTCCTTAGACGAGGCGCTGTCAGCGCTGCAGCGATTGAAGGCCTACGGCATCGAGTACGTCGAGCAACCGTGCTCGGATCTGGACGATGTTGCGCGTGTTCGATCGGAGTTGGACATCGCCGTAGCTGTAGACGAAGGAATTCGACTTGCAAGCGATCCACGTGGGGTTCGGTTGGCCGGGATCGCGGACTTCGCTATCTGCAAGCCGATGACCCTCGGTGGTGTGGCAGCCACCTTCGAGATTGCCAAACACATCTCGGTGCCGGTCGTGATCAGTGGATCGCTGGATACGGGTGTCGGTTTGGGTGTTTCGCTGGCCGCGGCGGCAGCACTACCGTCCCTGCCGCTGGCGAGCGGTCTGGGAACCGGTGCGCTGCTGGCCGAGGACCTGACCGAGCCGGGCCTGGTGCCACGTGATGGTCGGATACCTGCCACCCGGACCGCACCGAGTTTGGATGCCTTGATGCGCGCGAGCGATGCCCTGCGCCCTGAGCGTGTGCAGTGGTGGCGTGACAGATTGAAGGGGGCTCACACCGCCTACGCAGGGGCGATCGAACCTCGAGTGGAAGGCTAAGGGCATGGAGCCCTCTGTCGCCCAGGCGCTGGTGATGGTCGATGAACTCATCCGCTGTGGGGTATCCGACATCGTCTTAGGAGCAGGTTCGCGTTCAGCACCACTGGCTCTTGCGGCTGCGTCGGCCGAAGCGCGTGGCGAAGTGCGGGTGCATGTTCGGGTCGATGAACGAGTAGCGGGGTTTCTCGCCTTGGGGATTGGAAAGGCCACCGGAGTCCCAGCAGCGGTGATCACTACGTCGGGGACAGCGGCGGTCAATGTCTTGCCGGCGATCGTGGAAGCGCATGAATCGAGCGTTCCGTTGTTGGTGGTCACGGCCGATCGCCCGCCTCGGTTGCGCGGTGTCGGGGCGAACCAGACGATCGATCAGGTAGGTGCTTTTTCGGCATATACCCGGATGGATGTTGACATGGACACCGCTGGTGCCGGAAGCGAACACAACAGGTACTGGCGCTCGACCGTCTCGCGCTGCGTGGCGGTCGCCACCGATTCGATAAACCCCGGACCGGTGCATCTCAACGTGCCCTTTGATGCACCGTTGGTAGGGGCCGGAATAGTGGAAGCGCTCCCGGAGCACTTGCGTGGTCGCGAGGACCACAAGCCGTGGACCGCTGATGCTCGGTTGGTGGCGGGGATGAGTATCCCGTTGGACGAGGCGCTGGTGTTATTGGACGAGAGCGCCACGGTGCCTACTCGGGGTGTGATCGTGGTCGGCGATCATGATGACGACGACACCGTCGATCTCGTTGATGAACTCTGCGATGCCCTTGGCTGGCCGGTTATCTCCGAGCCTTCCGGACGAGCAAGTTCAGCTGATACCGGATTGGCTCACGGCCCCTTGGTCTGTGATGACGAGTCCTTTCGCAGTGCCCACACTCCCGAGATGGTCCTAACGGTTGGACGCGTCGGGCTTTACCGATCGGTGCTGCACCTCATCGAGTCGGCCGGTATGCACATCGCCATCGACACCTCCTCCCAGTGGAGTGATCCCACGCGCAGTGCCGACCTCGTGCTCGCCGCAGTTCCGCTTCCGCCGACCGAGGCCCGCATCGACCCACAGTGGTGGGGCGCATGGGAGCGCGCAGACTTGCTGGCGGCGGCTGCGGTCGAGACGGTCCTGGGTTCCGATACCGACATCCCCACGGGGATGCACGTTGCCCGAGTTGTGGCTGATGTGGTTCCGCCAGACGGCCAACTCTTCCTTGCTGCGTCGTCGGTTGTCCGATACGTCGGCAGTTTCGCGGGGCGCTCGTTGGCGGAGGTGAACGTCGTGGGAAACCGGGGTGCCTCGGGAATCGATGGGTGCGTCAGTACCGCCTGGGGGGTGGCGCTTGGCGCCCAGGCATCCGGTGGTGGGCCGGCGGTGGCCCTGGTCGGCGACGAAGCCTTTTGGTACGACTCCAACGCGCTGGCCGTGCCGGCGGGGGAGTTGCGACCTGACTTGACGATTGTTGTTGTGGACAACGACGGCGGCGGCATCTTCTCGACGCTTGAACAGGGTGCACCGGTGTACGAACAGCACTTCGAACGGGTCTTCGGTGTTCCCCTGGGTATTCGGCTCGATGAGTTGGCGCAGTCCTACGGAACGCAGGTGCATCGCGTGGAGGACACCGACCAGTTACGTCGCACCGTCGAAGACTGTCTGGGTGCGGGAGTCCAGGTAATCGTCGTACGCACCAGTGAACGAAAGCGCGAGGCGCAGATTCTTGAGGGCATTCAAGACGCCGTGCGCCAAGCGATCGGAAGCGCGTAGCGATATGGACGCGGCCAGACGCCAGCGCATCATCGGTGCTGCCGCGCAGCTATTTGCTGAATACGGGGTCATCAATACCAGCCGTCACGACATCGCACGTACAGCTGACGTCTCGCTGCGTTCGGTCAATGCGGTAGGTGATCACCGCATCGATCTACTGCGGGAAGTGCTCGAGCAGTTGCCCGAGGCGCCGGTTGCGGAATCGATGCGGCGGCAAGCCGCCGATCCGAACACACCTGCCATGGCCACGCTATTGGCGGCTGCGCACGACATCCTGGGTGATCCCACCCGCGCCTGGGATAGCCGGGAACTCCAGGCGATGACCGCCGCACCGCACGATGAAGCCTTACGTGCTGTGGTGGGCGTTCGCTTGGAGCGACGTTGGCAAACAGCCCGTGAGGTCTTGCGGCAACTGCGCTTGACCGGTGAGCTGGACGACACCTTGGATTCGGAGGCTGCCGTCTTGCATGTCCTAGCGGTGGGGGTAGGGCTGGCGGTGCTCGCGCCCCTCATTCCCGCAGCCCACGATGTTCGAGCGTGGACCGCTTTGGCTGCTCGACTCTTGGAGTCAATATCGGCAGCTGATGCGAGCACAGCCGAACAGGACAGTGACCGCCAACGCGAACGCGTCTGGCGGGTGCGCTTGGCGATAGCTGAAGGGCCCGCTGCGATCGCCCACCTCACCCGCATGTTGTCGTTGCTGGATGTGTCCTTGGTGAGTTTGTCCACTGCTCCGGCGGGTCGACAAACTCGACGCCAACTCGTCGATGTGATCGTGCGGTCCTCGTCGGAGACCACCCGCACCATGTTGATGGATGCGCTGTCATCTGTGGGTACTGATGTCGTTGTCGGACGAGGGCAGGGTGCCGATGCTGACGATGTTGCAGCCCGAGTCCTGGAGTTGAGTACTCGATTGCTCGCCAATCCTGACTACGCACCGCAAGCTGCGGCCGATCTACTCCTGGCGGATTCGTGGGAGGTGGTGGATGCCTCGGTGGGAGAGGATTCCTCACCGACCGCGGCACGCTTCCAATGGACCGTTGATCGCCATGTGATCGTGCGGCGTGAGTCGGCGCCATTTACGGCTGGTGAGTACGAGCGTGCCTCGGCGTTACTGGAATTGATGGACGCGGTGACCGCCACGCGAGGAACCCCCGGGTTCGGGTGGCGCGATGTCCTTGCTGACGGTTCAGAAGTCATCACCCAGTTGGCCCGACCCGAGGACACCGCGGGTGTGGAAGCGCTACATGCTCGGTGTTCACCAGCGAGCCTCTATCAGCGGTACTTCACTCCCAAGAACACCTGGCGTGAGGAAAATCTGCGCAAGATCTCCGGCGGTCATCGAGGCGTGACGTTGGTCGTGACGTGCGGAGAGGACGAGCGTGGCGAGGACCAGATCGTCGCGATCGGCAACGTCTTTCCTCTCGATCCGAACGACACCGCGCTTGCGGAGGTGGCGCTTCTTGTCGATGACGCCTGGCACGGCCGCGGCATCGGGCGGCTATTGCTGGCGCACTTGATCGAAACCACGCCGCGGCTGGGCTTTGAGGAAGTTGTGGCATATGTGCTGGCTGACAATGAGGCGATGCAAGCGCTCTTGGATCCGCAGATGTGGAGTCCTCGACCGGCACCAGATCTCGGGGTGGGAGCGGTTGCCTTCCACTTCGAGGCTGCCGACAACTAGATCGCTCAGCCGCCGAGTGAGTCGCGTATCGGAATGAGTTTGGCGCGGGATTCGGCCAACTCGCGTTCGGGGTCTGAGCCCGCCACGATGCCGCAACCGGCGAAGGCGCGGACGGTGGAAGCGTCGGTGTCTACCTCCGCGCAGCGTAAGGCGATAGCGAATTCGCCGTCACCTCGAGCGTCGAACCAACCGACGGGACCGGCATAACGCCCGCGGGACATGTTCTCAAGTTCGGCGATCACGCTCAGCGCGCGTTCTGTGGGAGTGCCGCACACCGCGGCAGTGGGATGCAGCGAAGCCGCCAAGGCAAGCAGCGAAGCATCGTCAGCCAACCGTCCGGTTACCTCGGTGGCCAAGTGCTGCACGTTGGCAAGTTCCATGACACCGGGTGTCTCGGGTACTTCCATATCGGTGCAGTGGGTCGCCAATGCCTTGGCAACGGAGCGAACGGCGTAGGCATGCTCGGAAAGATCCTTGTCACTCGCGAGGAGCGCTCGGGCCAGTCCCTGGTCAGCGCGTGAATCCCCTCGACGACGTACGGTGCCGGCCAGAACGCGGCTGGTCACCATGTCTCCGGTACGCCGGACCAAAAGCTCGGGAGTCGCCCCGAGTAGTCCGGCAACCTGGAACGTCCAACACGTCGGATAGTCCGCGGCCAGGCGATGCAAAAGCACACGAGTATCGATACCGCCGTGCACCCGGGCGAGTACATCGCGGGCGAGCACAACCTTGTCCAATTCCCCGCTATCGATGCGTTCAACCACCTGGGCGACCGCCTTCTCCCATTCGGGGGCACTAAGCGCGCCGTCGGACCAGTCCACGGATGTCGGCTCGTGGAGGGGATCGGGGGTCCAGTCGATGGCTGGTGGTTGTCGGTCGACCTTGTGAATGGTGGTGATCCAGGACTGCCCGCCGCGCCTGCCGACCAGCACTTTGGGAATAACAACCTCGGAGGGGTCGTCAGGGTCGAAGGCGAAGGATGCGAAGGCGATCGGCCCGGTGCCGGGAACAGCCACCGAATCGTCGATCGTGACGTCGTCGCAGAATTCGGCCCACCACCGTTGGGCCCGGGAGAAGCGCTCCACGCCGCGCACTTGCAGTTTGGCAGCGATACCCCAACCGACGAGCCCTTCGCCGTGGCGCATCCAGCACAGCCCACCCACCTGGGGAAGGCAGCCCAGGAGGTCCTCGATGGGGGGGATGGGTCGCGTGGTGGCGATGACAGAGGGAGTCCGGCCATCGTGCTGGGTTCGTGGCACGGCCTCAGGGTAGGCCGCGCACCATCGGTTGTCCTCTGGGACTATGCGCGCATGGCGCGAGCAGGTCTGGACAAGACACCCGGGGATGTCGCGGCGATGTTCGATGGGGTAGCCCACCGGTACGACCGCACGAACGACATCTTGGCGCTGGGCCAGACCCGGCGCTGGCGTGCGCAGGTCACCAAGGCCGTGGGCGCACTACCCGGGGATCGCATCTTGGATCTCGCAGCGGGCACCGGGACGTCCAGCGAGCCGATCGCCCGCGGTGGGGCTTTCGTCGTAGCCTGCGATTTCTCTCAGGGCATGTTGGCCGTGGGCCGGCAGCGCAATCAGCGAATGTCCTTCGTGGCTGGGGACGGGCTCGCCTTGCCCTTCGCCGATGGGGTGTTCGATGCGGTGACGATCTCGTTCGGCTTGCGCAATATGGCCGATCGGCATGCAGGCTTGGGTGAACTCTTGCGGGTCACCAAGCCAGGCGGGCGGCTGGTGGTGTGCGAGTTCTCTCAGCCGACCTGGGGACCGTTCCGCGAGACGTATAGCCGCTACCTGATGGGAGCGCTCCCGGCCGTTGCCCGCAAGACGTCCTCCAACCCCGATGCCTACGTCTATTTGGCCGAATCCATTCGCGCGTGGCCCGGCCAGGCGGCGCTGGCCGAGGACATCGCCGCGGCCGGTTGGCAGCAGGTGGGATGGCGGAATCTGTCCGGTGGCATTGTCGCTGTGCACCGTGCGCGCCGGCCGTCGTGATGGTCGTCACCGTGGCCGGACGGGGGTTCACGCAGGTGGCGCACGAAGACTATGCTTCGGGGGATCGTGAAGGTTTTCACGAGTGCGCAAGCAGCGCTCGGGCGCAACGCGATCGGATAGCACGTCCCTTGACCGAGTATCGACCACGCGAGGAGACACCGGCGCCGTGAATGTCTACACGCCGATCTTCGTTCTTGGCGCACTTGCTTTCGGGTTCGCCGCGTTCTCGGTGGTGATTGCAAGTTTCACCGGACCCAAGCGTTACAACAGGGCGAAGTACGACGCCTACGAGTGCGGTATCGAGCCCACGCCCCAGCCGATCGGTGGCGGTCGTTTCCCGGTGAAGTACTACCTCACGGCGATGATGTTCATCATCTTCGACATTGAACTCGTCTTCTTGTATCCGTGGGCCGTCGCATTCGATCAACTCGGTGCGTTCGGCCTCGTTGCGATGATGCTGTTCTTGCTGAACTTGGCCGTTCCGTACGTCTACGAGTGGCGTCGTGGTGGATTGGAGTGGGACTGACATGGGCTTAGAGGAAAAACTCCCGTCCGGGGTACTGCTGACCAGCGTCGAGAAGGTGGCTGGGTACGCGCGCAAAGGATCCCTGTGGCCGGCCACCTTTGGCTTGGCGTGCTGCGCCATCGAGATGATGGCTACCGGCGGTCCGCGCTATGACATCGCGCGCTTTGGCATGGAGGTATTCCGTGCTTCGCCGCGGCAGGCCGATTTGATGATCGTCGCCGGTCGGGTAAGTCAGAAGATGGCTCCGGTCCTGCGGCAGATCTACGATCAGATGCCCAATCCGAAGTGGGTTCTTGCTATGGGAGTGTGTGCATCTAGCGGGGGAATGTTCAACAACTACGCCATCGTTCAAGGCGTCGATCACGTAGTCCCCGTGGACATGTACCTCCCCGGTTGCCCACCGCGTCCGGAAATGCTCATCGATGCGATCTTGAAGATTCACGACGACATTCAGGACATGAAACTCGGCGTGAATGCGCAAAAGGAAATCGTGGAAAACGAACAACTCGCCCTGAGCGCACCGAGCACGCTGGAAATGAAGGGCCTGCTCCGGTGAGCGAGGAAATCACCCCCCAAGCGCCGGTGGTCCCGGATGGCATCGAGGAACTTGACGTCGTGGGAGTGCGGCGCGGAGCTTTCGGTGTTGAGGGATCCGGCGATACCAGTGGGTTCGGTGGTTTGGTCTCTCCGATCGTCATGCCCGGCGCCAGCACGCGGCCTTTCGGTGGCTGGTTCGATGAGCTAGCCGATGAGATCGACCTGGCGATGCGCGACCGCAATCTTCCGGTCGAGTCTGCGGTCGAGAAGATCGTCGTCGATCGCGGGGAAATCACCTTCTTCGTGCGCCGTGAGCACATCGTCGAATTCGCTCGGATGCTTCGCGATGAGCCGGCGCTGCGATTTGAGATGTGCATGGGCGTCAACGGAGTTCACTACCCCGACGATGACGGGCGGGAGTTGCACGCGTGCTATCCGTTCCTGTCTGTCACGCACAACCGTCGAATTCGGGTGGAAGTCACCGCCCCGGACGCCGATCCCCACATCCCTTCGATTGTGTCGATCTATCCGTCCAATGACTGGCATGAGCGTGAGACCTGGGACTTCTTCGGCATCGTGTTCGATGACCATCCGTCCCTAACCCGCATAGAAATGCCCGATGACTGGGTCGGTCACCCACAGCGCAAGGACTATCCGCTCGGCGGGATCCCCGTGGAGTACAAGGGCGCAACTATCCCAGCTCCAGATAATCGGAGGGCGTATAACTAATGGCCGACGTTACGTACACCACTGCTGCAACTCCGGGCGAAGACATCTACGCCGGAAGTTACGAGACCACCGAAGGCACCATCTACAACCTGTCGGGTGGGGACTGGGACACCATCGAGGTGGC
>DASYOJ010000350.1:0-6730 GCA_036007925.1 Candidatus Nanopelagicales bacterium | reverse complement strand
ATTCGATAAGCACGCACGCGCGCTTCCATGATGTAGTCGACGATGACGGCGTTTCCCACGTGGTCGTAGGGGTCGAGATCCTTGAACCTCTTGGCGACCTCGATATCGAAGACTGTCATTAGTCGCGGGTGAGTTTGCGATAGGTGGCCCGATGGGGGCGAGCGGCCTCTTCACCGAGGCGCTCAATCTTGTGCTTCTCGTAAGACTCGAAGTTCCCTTCGAACCAGAACCACTGCGAATCACCTTCGTAGGCGAGGATATGCGTGGCGATGCGGTCAAGGAACCAACGATCGTGCGAGGTGATCACCGCGCAACCGGGGAATTCCAAGAGTGCATTCTCCAACGAGCCAAGCGTCTCGACATCAAGATCATTGGTTGGCTCATCGAGCAACAGGACGTTGCCGCCCATCTTCAAAGTCAACGCGAGGTTGAGCCTGTTGCGCTCACCACCGGAAAGGACCTTCGCGGGCTTTTGCTGGTCTGGGCCTTTGAAACCGAACGCCGAGACGTACGCGCGCGAGGGCAACTCGACATTTCCGACCTTGATCCAGTCCAGGCCATCACTCACGACCTCCCAGACGTTCTTTGTCGGGTCAAGACCGGCTCGGCTCTGATCGACATAGGAAAGCGAAACGGTGTCGCCGACCTTGATGTCTCCCATAGTCGGCAACCGGTCCTTGTCCTCAACATCGCCTTCGGCTGCTGCCACGAGCATCGTGAACAATGTGGTCTTGCCGACCCCGTTGGGTCCGATCACGCCGACGATCCCGTTCCGAGGGAGCGAGAAGGACAAGTCGTCGATCAGAATGCGGTCTCCGAACGCCTTGGTGAGGTGTTCGGCCTCGATCACCAAATTGCCCAACCGCGGGCCCGGAGGAATTTGAATTTCCTCCATGTCCAGCTTCTTAGCCTTCTCCGCTTCGGCGGCCATCTCTTCATAACGTTGCAACCGAGAACGCGATTTGGTTTGTCGCGCCTTGGCGCTCGAACGGACCCATTCGAGTTCATCGGTCAGCCGCTTTTGTAGCTTGACGTCTTTTTGCCCCTCGACCTTCATACGCGCGGCCTTGGTCTCCAAGTACGTCGAGTAGTTGCCCTGGTAGGGGTAGGCACGCCCGCGATCAAGTTCGAGGATCCATTCGGCAACGTTGTCCAGGAAGTAGCGATCGTGCGTGATCGCAACGACTGTGCCGGCGTACCGCTCGAGGTACTGCTCGAGCCAGTTGACGCTCTCGGCATCGAGGTGGTTGGTCGGCTCATCGAGGAGCAGTAGGTCAGGAGACTGCAAGAGCAGTTTGCACAGGGCCACCCGGCGCTTCTCACCACCGGAGAGCACGGAGATCTCAGCATCGCTCGGCGGGCAGCGCAGAGCGTCCATCGCCTGCTCGAGCTGCGCATCGAGATCCCACGCGTTCTTATGGTCGATGGATTCTTGGAGCTTGCCCATTTCCTCGAGCAGGGAATCGTAATCCGCATCGGGATCGGCCAGCTCAGCCGAAATGGCATTGAACCGATCAACCATGGCTTTCGTCTCGGCTACCCCATCTTGCACGTTCTCCAACACGGTTTTCGATTCATCGAGCTTGGGTTCTTGCATCAAGATCCCGACGCTGTAGCCCTCCATCAATTTCGCTTCACCGTTGGAGACGTCATCGACCCCAGCCATGATCTTCAACAGACTCGACTTACCAGCACCGTTGGGACCGACAACACCGATCTTCGCCCCGGGGAGGAACGCCAAGGTGACATCGTCGAGGACCACCTTGTCCCCATGGGCTTTCCGGGCCTTCTGCAAGGTGTAGATGAACTCAGCCATGACAACCTTTCCGTCGCTGGCAGAGCCTAGTTGCCCTCTACCAGTAGGAATTCACAGCATGGGCCAGGCGCTCGCGCTAGCCGAGCATCGGTGGTGAGAAGCGGCGCGTCCAGCAATTCAGCAACAGCGACGAAGGCGGCGTCGTACGCACTAACAGAGGAGGCTAGAGAGGCGATCCGCATGTTCACAGATGTTGTCGGCATTCTCTCGATCGGGACACCAATCAGCTGGTTAGCCTGATCCATGAAGTCGAGCATCGACATCGATCCCCGGATGAGGTTCCCGCGTAAGGCATAGAGCACCTCAAGGTCGAAGGCCTCGGGGGCCCACCACTCGTCGAACATCTCAAGCCGGTCGACTACCCGCTCACCACGTTCGTCGGATCCCAGCACCGCACTGACCCATGCGGATGAATCCACCACGCACGCGCTCATCGAAAGTCTTCTTCTGGGTCCCAGTCGACGCCCATAGCTTCGTAGATTTCCCGAGCGTGCTCGATGCGCGCCTGCCGCACCAATTCCGCCCCACTCATCGAATTCGACGAGTCAGTCCCGTCTCGAGCCATGCGTTCCGCACGGCCGCGCAGCCAGGCGATCGTCTCGGCATGACTCATCCGTTTGGATGGTGCGGAGATAAGACTGAGGACGTATTGCTGCAAGGACTGGCCGTTTTCCTTGGCGGCCGCTGTCAGCCGCGCATGGACCTCCGGAGGCACGTTGCGAATGAGGATGTTCGGCATGCTTGCAGTATGCAAGCATGCCGAACCGTCGGCAACACTCATGCCGAAGCCAACTCGGGTGCTTCCTCGGACTCAACCGAATCGTCCGCCTCCTCGAGTTCCTCGTTTAATGCGGCCGCGCTCATGACATCGGCCATGATGCGGGTCTCGTTCTCGGCCACGGCCGCGCTCTTGACCCGGGTGAACTCCGCCACGCCGCGAGCCAGATCGGGTCCAACGGCGTAGGCCTCGATGTCCTGATAGCGCACGGTGTGCGAGGTCTCTCCGCACGGCCGTTCGACCTCCCGGCTTCGCAACCGGCCGTACACGATCACCGGCATGCCCTTCTTCACCGAATTCGCCACATTGCTCGCCACTTGCCGCCAGCAGGTAACCGACAGATAGTGCGTATCGCCTTCCACCCAGCGCTCATGTGTGCGGTCAAAGCGGCGTGTGTTCGAGGCCACCCGGAAAGTAGCCACCGGATCACCGTTGCTGGTGAATCTCAGATCCACATCTCGGATCACGTTGCCGACGATCGTCATCATTACGTCGTTCATGACACATCCCACCCTTCACCGGAGACCGTCTCCGTTCGTCCCAGAGTGGAGCGGTGCGCGGCTGCTGCACACCGCCCAGTCAGCGGCTGTGGAAACCAGGTACGCGTGGTGTGGATGACTCATGCAGGGATCGTCAGGCGCAGCAGCACCCCACCGGAGTCTTGATTGTCAATCCACCATGGCTCCGCAGCTGCCGCCGCGAAGAGTCGATAGCCCAAACCCGCCTGTGCTTCGTCGCCCAGGCCGGATCCGTTGTCGTTCACCTCGATCTCAATCCCGTTGGACAGCCGCGCTATCCGCACCTGCACAACATCGGCGCTGCCGTGCCGATAGGCATTGGCAATGGCCTCCTCGACGATGCGCTCGATGGTGCGCTGCGTGGTATCCGAGACGGGCTCGGTATCAAGGTGTGGGCCAACCTCAATGCGCACATCGACCAGACCAGACCAGGGTGCAGCAATCTGCGCAAGGCACTCACGAAGCGACGTTGATCCCTCCCGCAGACCAATCTGAGCAACGGCCTCACCTACTTGTTCGACAAGTCGGCGCCGCGATGTTTCACCATCGACACCGGCGAGCAATGCGCTGCCGGCCACTAACGGTGAGTGCGCAGTTCCATGCAATTGCGCTGCCAATTCCCGCAACGCAGCATCACGCTCGTCTTCGAGGGCTTGCCGACTGATCTGCACTTGATTGACGTCACTGCTGAGACGTTGCAAGACGATCTCACTGGAGGTGATAGCGCCAGAACTCACCGTCACCAAAGTGACCACGATCGGAAGCCACAAAGCGTTCAGTACGAGAACGGGCAGCGCCACATCTGGCGGGCGTGGATCGAACAGCACGTAGGAGATCGGACTCACGAAGACGTAGGCCACGAGGAGCATCGAGACAACAGCCAGTGTCCATTGCCCCGGACGGGCACGAATCCACCGGTTTGCCAACATCAGCGATGCCCACAAAGCGCTCAAGGAGAAAACGAGGTTGACGATCCCCCACCAGATACCGATGGCTGCGATGGTGGTTCCCAAGGCGGAGACTCCCCACAACACCAAGACCGGAACAACAGGAATCGGATTGCCCTTCAAGGCTGTCCACAGCACATTGCGCACACGTGCATTGCCTGCGGATTCCTCAGAATTCTCCCGACTCTCGCCCTGCCAGATGCGGTGACTCGTCTGTCTAATGGCTTCACTCACCTCCCGGGGGTCGGAGGTGTCCAATTCCTTCAAGGCAGACGTGACCTCTTCTCGCACACCGGCAACAAGCGCGGTGCGCAAAGCCTCCACTTGCCCACGCTCTTCGAGCCGCGCACGCTCCATCGTCACCTTTTCATCGATCAAACGACGGCGCTCGCTTCGATATGTGGTTAGGACGGACAGCACGAAAGCACCCGTCGGGAGTGCCAAGGCACCCAGCAATCCGCCAGCCACCATCCGATTCACCAGATCGGACACAGCAAATGGCTGCAGTTGCAATCCGGCTGATGAGAAAACAACGACGGCTCCCCGGAAGACGCCGATCGTTGCTCCAACAATCGCTACCACCCATATCGGGACGGGCCGCTTGCGTCGATTGCGCAGGACTATGTAGTCGGCAACGGCAAAACCCACGGCAATGGCCAGCAATCCCGCGACAGCAACAACCGCCCACCCCCACCACTGCGCGCCTTCCGGCTCGGCGCGGATGCTCGTGGTGATGGCCAACATGTTGAACGGAACATTGATCAGAAACAGCTGCCACGAAATCGCCCATCGACCACCAATGTGCTCGCGAAGTGACAATCCCAGAACGCGCCTTTTCTTCACGACTACGGCCTACGCGGTCGGGAAGTCAGCGGTATTGAGGCTCATACGCGAACCCACCAACGTGTAATACGCACGCGCCAGGGCTACCCGTTGGTTCAACGTTCCCTCGCCGTCAATACCCAGCCGCTTTGCGGTCCGCGAGATGGTCTGCTCCACCGATTTAACTTCAACCACCCGCACCCGTGCGATCTCTGAATTCGTTAACCCGCACGCCAGCAAGCGCAACGTTTCAACCTGGGCATCGGTGAGATCTACCCGTGGTGCCCGAACAGCAGAGTGTGTGCCCACGGAACCGCGGATCGCTTCGACCAAGAATCCGAGGTCCTGGAGTGATTGCTTGACGATGTAGGCCGCCCCGGTTGGCAGTTGCGCAAGGCTGGCGCTGAGCAGTCGCGGATCTTCGTAGGAGGTGAGGATCACGACTCCCAGCCCAGGCATCAGTTTGCGCACGCCATGAGCCACATCCATTCCCGTGGGCCCAGGCCCTAGGTCCAGATCGAAGACTCCTACGTCCGCTCGCGTCTCGACGGCCTTGGCGATGGCCGTCTTGGCATCCGATGCATCGGCCACAACCTGTAACTCGTACTTTTCCAAGGCAGCCCGCAGGGTCACCCGGGTGAAGTCGTCGTCTTCTACCAACATCACGCGAAGAGCCTCATGGCTGGACATGGCTTCGGACTCAGACATGCCCCCATTATTCGAGTGACCTCAGTCCCAGCACAGTGCCCGGCCTAGATCGAGCCAAACTGAGGGGATAACCCCACACACCCACCTGGAATACTCAAGCGCAAGCGCCCGTAGCTCAACGGATAGAGCAACCGGTTTCTACCCGGTAGGTTGAGGGTTCGAGTCCTTCCGGGCGCGCGTCTGCCTCACGAAATGGGTTGTTCGATTGCGGATTGACCGCAACGTGGACCGCAATCCCAGTCTCGAGCGATGGCTGAGGTTCATCCGCCCTGACCTCTCTATTCCCGCTGTCCACGGGCACACCAAGACCAACGCCGCTGACTTCTTCGGATCACCACTCGCGCATAACCGGATGGTGGTCCCCTCAACCGCTCGGTCATCTGAGCCCAGGCTCCAAGCCAGTGAGGGCGACATGCTTCGTGGACACATGAAAATGGGGGTATCCCGGTGTCTGGACTCCGCGTTTTCCTAACCCGGTATACAACTAGTCCACACAACAGAGCGGGGGCTCGGCAATGAACAGCACCGTAATCAATGGATCATCTCAGCAATTCGGGGACCTCCGAATTGACCACGAGGCCCACGAAGTATCACTCAATGGGCACCCCATTCACCTGACTCTCTCGGAGTTCGTACTGCTGACCACACTTGCGGAATCCCCAAGACGGGCGTTCAGCAACGAATACCTCACCCAGATCCTCACGCGCAGCGACTGGCTCAACACGAACCACGCACTTCAGGTGACAGTGAGCCGATTGCGACGCAAACTTGGTGAGTCCGGGCGGCAACCAAAGCGAATAGTCACTGTTCACGGTTACGGGTACCGATTCGAACCCGACAAGGGACCCGATCTCGCAGCAGCTATGGCATCCACGGCGCAACCAGCCCCGCCTGGTCCGTCGATGCTGTGCGCATACGCAGTCGTTGCCGTGGATCGAAGGATCCTGTGGGTGAGTGACGGCTTCACGCAGTTGTTGGATTGGCAACCGAGCGACCTGCAGGACACGGATCTCTACGAGTTGATCCACCCCGATGACTTAATTCACGCGATGGCTGCACGAGAGTATCTCGACGAAGGATCACCTGCGGCAGCCGCCGTTCACCTGATAAATGCCGCTGGGGAATACCGCCTAGTCGAAGC
>DASYOJ010000349.1:0-2317 GCA_036007925.1 Candidatus Nanopelagicales bacterium | reverse complement strand
GTACACGTAGCACTTGTTCGTGCCGGCGTCATCGTGCAGCACCGGTGCGTCGGGGGAGAGCGCCTTCTCCATGTCGACAACAGCATCGAGGGGTTCGTACTCGACCTCAATCGCCTCGAGCGCATCGGCGGCATGCTCGGGATCGGTGGCCAGAACGACCGCAACGCAATCGCCCACCTGTCGAACCTTGCCCTTGGCAAGGGAAGGGAAGTCCGGCATGACGATGTCATCGGTGACCGGCCATACGCACGGGATCGAGCCGTTTAGGTCGCCGAGCTCGTCGGCGCCGTAGGCAGCGATGACATTCGGTTGCGAGAGCGCGGGTGTGACGTCGAGTTTGGTGATCTTTGCGTGTGCGTAGGGGCTACGCAGGATCGCCATATGCAAGGTGCCTGGTAGTTGGATGTTGTCGGTCCAATTTGTGCGACCGTGCAGCAACTTGGCATCTTCCTTGCGCTTGATCGGGCGACCAATCGGTGTCGAGGTATCTACTGTTTCCGTCATTTCGCACCTCCCATGAGCTCTGCGGCCTTCTCGACCGAACGAACGATGTTGTGGTAACCGGTGCAGCGGCACAGGTTGCCTTCGAGTCCTTCGCGGATCTCTTCCTCGGTTGGGTTCGGGTTCTCTCCGAGCAGATCAACGGTGGACATCACCATGCCGGGAGTGCAGTACCCGCACTGCAAGCCGTGACACTCCTTGAATGCCTCTTGAACCGGGTGCCAGTCATCACCGGTGGATAGACCTTGGATCGTGGTGACGGCTGCGCCATCTGCTTGTACCGCCAAGACGCTGCAGCTCTTCACGCTGCGACCATCAAGCAGGACGGTGCACGCCCCGCAGTTCGAAGTGTCGCAACCAACAACGGTTCCGACCTTGCCGATTTCGTTGCGCAACCAGTGAACGAGGAGGGTTCGGGGTTCGACATCCGCCTCATACTGGGTGCCATCCACATTCACGGAGATGTGCTTCATGAAGGCCCCTTCTTCTTCCAAATAGCGATGTGAGTCACACATTAGGAGGGATTCGGGCCTGTCGCGAGATTTTGCTCACATCCGGGTCTTTTGGCGCGATTCGGGCGTCCAGTTCGCCTGGACCGGCTGCCGTGGGCCAGGTTTCGGACCCCAGCGTGGCCTAGGGTTCGAGCCGATGGACGCTGCCAATGACGCAGTCGAGTCGGTGCCGAAGGCACCTGCCCTGACCGCACCCCCGACCCGCCTCGCGGGGGCCCTCGTGGTGACCGCCTTGCTCTTCTTGCCCACCGGGCTCGTCGCGGTGCTCTTTGCCTGGCGCGCACGGACCTTGATCCAGCGGGGAGACATGGAGCGCGCCCGGACCTTCTCGCGCGCGGCAATGGTGGCCATCATCGTAACGATCGTTATCGGAGTGCTCGTCTATGCCGCGTTGATTGGGGCGCTGCTAGGCCTGGGGGCCTTCAGCGCTGGTGACTAGGCTCATCCGCGTGGATGGGGTGGCTGCTGGGCATGATCGCTCGCCGGTGCTCGTCGTCGATTTCGGTGCCCAGTACGCGCAACTGATTGCCCGTCGGGTGCGCGAAGCTCGCGTGTACTCCGAGATCGTGCCGCACTCCATAACGGCAGCGCAGGTGCAGGCCAAGGCGCCCAGCGCCATCATCTTGAGCGGTGGCCCGGCCAGTGTGTACGCCCCCGGTGCCCCCGATTTCGATTCGGGGATCTTGGAACTGGGGATCCCGGTGTTCGGTATTTGTTACGGATTCCAGGTCATGGCTCAAGGCCTGGGCGGATCGGTTGCTCGCACCGGTGGCAGCGAATATGGAGGGACGTCGTTGCGTGTCGAGCAGGAGGGCATGCTGCTTGCCGGCTTACCCGAAAGCCAAAACGTGTGGATGTCCCACGGCGATAGCGTCGAGCGCGCTCCCGAGGGTTTCTTGGTCTTAGCGGGCACCGAGGGTGCACCGATCGCCGCCTTCGAGAACCCCCAGCGGCGCATGGCCGGGGTGCAGTTCCATCCGGAAGTAGTGCACACCGCGCACGGTCAGCGAATCCTTGAGCATTTCTTGTGGCAGATCGCCGGTTGTGAGCCAACGTGGACGATGTCGAGTGTTATCGACGAGCAGGTGCAGCGCATTCGAGAACAGATCGGTTCATCGCGCGTGATCTGCGGATTGTCCGGGGGTGTTGATTCCGCGGTTGCGGCCGCCTTGGTGCAGCGCGCGGTGGGCGATCAACTGACATGCATCTTTGTCGATCACGGTTTGTTGCGGGCGGGGGAAGCCGAACAGGTGGAACGTGACTTCGTTGCCGCGACGGATGTTCGGCTTGTGGTGGTCGATGCC
>DASYOJ010000348.1:0-1598 GCA_036007925.1 Candidatus Nanopelagicales bacterium | reverse complement strand
GAACGTGGCCTGGGCCAATGGCAAGACCGCCACTTTCATGCCCAAGCCACTGTTCGGGGATAACGGTTCGGGCATGCACTGCCACCAGTCGCTGTGGAAGGGCGGCGAGCCGCTGTTCTACGACGAGATGGGATACGGCGGACTGTCGGACATGGCCCGCTGGTACATCGGTGGTCTACTGGCTCACGCGCCTGCGGTCTTGGCCTTCACCAACCCGACGGTCAACAGCTTCCACCGCCTGGTCCCCGGCTTCGAGGCGCCGGTGAATCTGGTGTACTCCGCACGCAACCGCTCGGCTGCGGTACGTATCCCGGTCACCGGTAACTCACCGAAGGCCAAGCGGATCGAGTTCCGAGTGCCCGACCCGTCCAGCAACCCCTATCTGGCGTTCTCGGCACTGGTGATGGCCGGCCTCGATGGCATCAAGAACAAGACCGAGCCGATCGCTCCGGTCGATAAGGATCTCTACGAGTTGCCTCCGGATGAATTGGCCAACATCCCAACGGTTCCGGACTCCCTCGGGGGCGTGCTCGATGCCCTGGAAGGCGACAACGAGTTCCTCCAGGCCGGCGGTGTATTCCCAGCCGATCTCATCGAGACCTGGATCGACTACAAGCGCAGCAACGAGATCGACCCGATCCGCTTGCGTCCGCATCCGCACGAATTCGAGATGTACTACGACATCTAAAGAAAACGATCTCCCTTCGCGTCGATTCGCCTCGCGCGCATGGGAAAAAGCAAGGGCCCTGGAGAAATCCAGGGCCCTTGCCTCGTTGCGGGTGCATTCTGCTGTCAGCTGTAAATACTCGCCAAAGCTCGATCGAAGAGCCGATCTCCTCCCAAACGTCGCAACCCCAACAACGGCTTGGCTAGATAGCCCACTGCGTATCGCTGCTTCGGCTTCTTTGCGTTCACGGCCTGCATCACGGTTTTCGCCACCAGATCCGGTGACGAGGCTTTCGCCTGGAGTTTTGGATCATTCATCGTGCTGGTCACCTTGCTGACTACGTCACTGTACGGATCCGAGCTCATCGCGAAGTTTCCGGCAACCACATCCGTGAACTCTGTAGCGATGATTCCAGGCTCAACGATCACGACCTTGATGCCCATGGATCGCAGTTCCATTCGAAGACAGTCGGACCAACCCTCCAGCGCATGCTTGGTTGCGTGGTACCACGCCCCCAGAGGGGTATACATCCGTCCGCCCATCGAGGAGATGTTCACGATGGTGCCATCGCCCTGGGCCCTCATCGGGGGGATCACCAGTTGGGTCAAACTGGCAAGACCGAACATGTTGACCTCGAACTGATGCCGAGCCGTGTCGATCGAGGTGTCTTCCACCGTGCCGTACTGTCCGTAGCCGGCGTTGTTGACGAGAACGTCGATTCGACCCGTCTGCTCCATAACGCGATCGACCATTGCCCGAATCTGATCGTCTTCGGTGATGTCTAGTCCGATAGCGGTGACACCGGGGATCTGCTCGATGCGCTCAACCCGCCGGCCGGCTCCGAAAACGGTGAAACCGGTCTGCACTAGCTGTGCCGCGGTAGCCGCACCGATCCCGCTAGAAGCCCCCGTGACGAGGGCGGTTCGTGTAG
>DASYOJ010000347.1:0-9694 GCA_036007925.1 Candidatus Nanopelagicales bacterium | reverse complement strand
TCCCATGCCCTCGGCCGGGGCCAGGCACAACACGCCGACCTTGCCTTGGTGCATGTTTTGGTGCACTTCCCAGGCCGCCTGCCCAGCCTCGGTCAGCGGCAGCACCTTCGACAACGTGGGATGGATCATGCCCTTGGCGACCAGGCGGTTGGCCTCGTAGGCCTCGCGATAGTTGGCGAAGTGCGATCCGACGATGCGTTTGAGGTTGTTCCACAGGTAGCGATTGTCGTACTCGTGCAAGAAGCCCGAAGTCGAAGCGCAGGTAACGATGGTGCCGCCCTTCTTCGCCACATAGACACTCGCACCGAATGTCTCACGCCCGGGGTGCTCAAAGACGATATCGACATCGTCTCCTCCGGTGAGTTCGCGGATCTTCTTGCCTAAACGCTGCCATTCCTTCGGGTCCTGGGTGTGCTCGTCTTTCCAAAAACGGTAGCCCTCGGCGGAACGATCGATGATCAACTCCGCACCCATAGAACGCACAATCTCGGCCTTCTTTGGGCTCGAGACCACACAGACGGGAATCGCGCCACCGTTGAGCGCGAGTTGGGTGGCATAGGAGCCCAATCCTCCGGAGGCACCCCAGATAAGAACAACGTCACCTTGTTTCATTGCCCCGCCGTTCTTCGACACCAACTGCCGGTAGGCGGTGGAGTTCACCAACCCGGGGGCGGCGGCTTCTTCCCAGGTCAGGTGTTCGGGTTTGGGTAGCAACTGGTTGGCCTTAACCACCGCCAGTTGCGCCAGGCCACCGAAATTCGTCTCATAACCCCAGATCCGCTGCCCGGGGTCGAGCATGGTGTCGTTGTGACCCAGGGGGGATTCCAACTCCACCGATAAGCAGTGCGCCACGATCCGGTCACCGGGGCGCCAGGCGTGCACCCCAGGCCCGGTGCGCAAAACCACGCCCGAGGCATCCGATCCGATCACGTGGTAATCCAGCGCGTGCCGTGTGGCATCGTCGTTGACCTTTGCGTAGCGATCCAGATGGCCGAATGCGGAAACCGGCTCGAACAACGACGACCACACCGTGTTGTAGTTCATGCTCGATGCCATTACTGCGATCAAGGCCTCGCCGGGTGCGAGGTCGGGTGTTGGTACCTGTTCAAGGTGGATGGACTCGCGCGGGTCCTTGTCGCGCGATTCGCGCCCGGCGAACATCTGCTCTTCATCGCGGTGCAAGGTCGCGGCGAGGTATTCGTCTGGAATCGGTAGGTCCGCTACGTCGGTGGTACCTGACTCAATAGCGGTAACGATGTTTGCGAAGGAATCGGCCATGACCCCATTCAACCGAAGTCAGGAAATCGCGGGGAGGAATCCGGCATTCCAGGCGACCAGCAGGCCGACCGTGGCCACCGTCGCGAGGAGGAGCAGGCGCCGGAGTCGTCGTAGTGTCACCAGCGCCACGATGGCTGCGATAACCCCCACCACGAGCCACAGCGCACTCGGTGAGTCGGTGCCGATGGGTAGGCCGGGCAGACCCGGTAGACCCGGCACGTCAGGCAGATCCGGCAGCCAGGTAGGCAGTGAGACAGGCAGTGAGAACGGCAGATCCTGGGGAAGCACAGGCCGATTGTGGGCTACCAGCCAGCGAACTCGCGGTAACCGGGCCCACGAAAGGCGGTTTACTCGGCGTGTTGCACGAGTTCTATGAGTACCCCGCCGGTGTCCTTGGGGTGGGTGAAGTTGATGCGTGAGCCAGCCGTCCCCTGGCGAGGCTCGTCGTACAAGAGCCGAACCCCGGCAGCGCGCAGATGGTCGCTCACCGCCTGGATATCGGTGACGGTGTAGGCCATTTGCTGGATGCCTGGGCCGCTTCGGTCCAAAAACTTCCCGATCGGGGAGTCCTCGCGCAATGGGGCCAGGAGTTGGACCCATGAGCCGGAATCGCCTACCTCGAGCATCGCCTCGCGGACCCCCTGCTCTTCGTTGACTTCCTCGTGGGCCACAGAGAAGCCGAAAGTTCGGGCGTAGAAGTCGATGGCCGAATCTAGGTCGGGAACGGCGATCCCGACGTGATCGATGCGGGTAACCCAGCGGTCCATGACAACTATGGTGTCACCCATCGCCGATGCACCTCACGCATGGTGCACGAGGGAGGAGAAGTCCATGACCTTCACAGATGGAGCCGTCGTCCTCGGTGGCGCCCGTACTCCCATGGGTCGATTGCAAGGTGCGCTGGCGGGCCAGTCGGCTGCTGACCTCGGTGGGGTCGCGATCGCCGCAGCCATGGACCGATCCGGGCTCCCCGCTGCCGATATCGACTACGTGATCATGGGCCAGGTCCTGCAGGCCGGCACCGGCCAAAATGCTGCACGGCAGGCCGCTATCAAGGGCGGCCTGGGAATGGATATCCCCGCCTTGACCGTCAACAAGGTCTGCTTGTCGGGCATTGATGCCATCGCCTTGGCCGATCAACTCATCCGAGCTGGAGAGTTCGACGCCGTTGTGGCAGGGGGAATGGAGTCGATGTCGAATGCTCCGCACTTGCTCATGGGTTCTCGCGAGGGAGTCAAATACGGAAACTGGACGATGACCGATGCGCTGGCTTTCGACGGTCTTACCTGCGCGTTCGACGAGTGCGCCATGGGCGAAGCGACGGAGAACTACAACTCTCGTTACGGACTGACCCGCGATGAACAAGACAGCATTGCGGCGGCCTCGCACGCCCGCGCCGCCGCTGCACAAGAAAGTGGCGTGTTCGCCGAGGAGATCGCGGCCGTGACGATTCCCCAGCGCAAGGGTGATCCGATCCACGTGACCGAAGATGAAGGCATCCGGGCGAGCACCACAGTGGAGTCCCTCGGTGGTCTACGCGCAGCTTTCGCGAAGGAGGGCACCATCACTGCGGGCAATGCCTCGCAAATTTCCGATGGTGCAGCAGCACTCGTCGTGACCTCCCGGGCCGAAGCTGCGGCCCAGGGCATCACCCCCCTGGCCTTTATTGGCTCCCATGGAGTGGTGGCTGGTCCGGATCCGTCCTTACACGAACAACCGGCTGCGGCTATCGAAGCGGCCTGCGCCAAGGAAGGCATCGCGGTTTCCGACCTTGACATCATCGAGATCAACGAAGCCTTCGCCGCAGTAGCAGTTGCCTCCATGCGTCGGCTTGGTGTCGATGAGCGCATCGTCAATGTCAACGGTGGCGCCATCGCACTCGGTCATCCCATCGGAATGTCTGGCGCTCGATTGGTGCTCCACATGATCTATGAGTTGCGGCGCCGAGGCGGTGGGATCGGCGCAGCGGCGCTGTGTGGCGGTGGCGGCCAGGGCGATGCACTCCTGGTCGAGGTTCCTGCTGCATGAGCTCACCCGCCTCCGGTGCCGATTACGCGTCTGGGTTAGTCGAGGGGGTTCTCGCCCGTCGTATTCGAGACGTTGCGCGAGCTATCACGATCGTTGAGAACGGTGGCGACCCGGCGCAGGCGCTGATGGCGACGTTGTCACAACAGCCCGCAGCGCAACGTCGTTGTCAAACGATCGGCTTGACCGGTTCGCCTGGCGTAGGCAAGTCGACCATGACCGCCGCACTGATTGCGGCATTTCGCGATCAGGGTCGTTCGGTTGCGGTGCTCGCGGTGGATCCGTCGTCACCGTTTTCTGGGGGAGCGCTGCTCGGTGATCGCATCCGCATGCAATCCCACTCCGATGACAGCGATGTCTTCATTCGATCTATGGCTTCTCGTGGTCACCTTGGTGGTCTCGCGGCGGCAGCCGGTCAAGTACTACGGGTCTTCGATGCGGCGGGGTTCGATGTGGTGTTGATCGAGACTGTCGGGGTCGGGCAATCGGAGGTGGAGATCGCTGCGGCCGCCGACACCACCGTGGTTCTGTTAGCCCCGGGTATGGGCGATGGCATCCAAGCTGCCAAGGCTGGAATCTTGGAAATTGGCGACGTCTTCGTGGTCAACAAAGCCGACCGTGAAGGCGCAGCCAGCACAGCGCGCGAGTTGCGCCAGATGATCGCTTTGTCGGCTGGTGGTGAACAGGCCAGCGAAGCTCGGTGGATACCTGTCGTGGTCACGTCGGTGGCGAGCACCGGGCAAGGTGTGCCCGAGGCCGCTGAGGCGATCGACGGGCATCAGGCGTGGGCGAGTGCTTCAGGGGAGTTAGATCGGCGTCGCTTGCAACGAGCTCGTGAGGAGATCTCCGCGACTGTAGCCGGGTTAGTGCGCAGGTCGCTCCAGACCGAGTCGATGTCCGGTGATCTGGATCGACTGGCGGGTGATGTGGCGCACGGACGAGTGGATGTGCACCGCGCAGCGCAGGACTTGTGGGGGCTTATGACGAAAGACCAGACCACTTAGCGGCGATGCCAGGCCTGCGGGTCGCTCAGGTACGTACGCACGGAGGCGGGAAATTGACCTGTCCGGATATCCGCCAAGGAGGTGTGTTCGAGAACCTCGCGCATGGCTGCGCGTAACGCCACCCACACTTCGCGAAGGTGCGCCGAGGTGCCCTCGTAGTGGACATCTTCGGGGCGTAGATCGCGAACCGCGGCGAGTGGACCATCAAGTGCTCGCACTACATCGGCAATGGAAATATCCGCCGGGGCACGATCTAGGCGGTAGCCACCTACGGCTCCCCGCTGGCTGGCAACGATCCCGGCTTGGCGCAACTGGCGCAAGATACCTTCGAGGAACTTCACGGGGATGTCCTGAGCAGCGGCGATCGCGTCGCCTTTCGTCCATCCCCGCGGGTCGATTTCCCAGGCGTCGGTGAGTTCCATCAGTGCCCGGGTGCCGTAGTCCACACGGGCGGAGACGTGCATGGATGGATCCTTCCCCTCCGAGCGCGAATGGACGACGCGGCATGGGCCACAATAGGCCCGTGAGCACACCGAACTTCGCCGGAGCCGTCGATCTCGGAGCATTGGCGGCCAATAAGGACCAGCAACGAAAGACCGACGCCGCCCTTGCGGGCGCGCCTGCGGGGGTGATCATCGACGCCACCGCAGCCAATTTCCAGGCCGAAGTCATGGATCGATCGATGACAGTGCCGGTCATCGTGGATTTATGGGCCACGTGGTGTGGACCATGCAAACAGCTCTCCCCGCTTCTGGAGCGGCTCGCAGCCCAGGACGGCGGACGCTGGGTTCTGGCCAAAGTGGATGTCGATGCCGAGCAGCAAATCGCCGCGGCCTTCCAGGTGCAGTCGATACCTTCGGTTTTCGCGGTCATCGGTGGCCAGGTGGCACCGCTGTTTCAGGGCGCTTTGCCCGAGCAGCAGCTGCGGCAGGCCATCGACAAGGTTCTCGAAGTTGCCCAAAGCCAGGGCATCAATGGCTCGCTGGAATCGGCCGAGGATCCGGCGCTCGTGACTGAGGTAGAGCCGGCCGGGGACCCGCGCTTTGACGCTGCCGCTGCGGCAATCGATGCAGGTGATTGGGGCGCGGCCCGACAGGCCTTCCAACGAGTCCTCGACGAGAGCCCCGCGGATTCAGATGCGTCTGTCGGTTTGGCCATGGTGGATTTGTACGAACGCACGCAAACCCTCGACCTCACCGCGGCCCTTGCGGGCGCCGGGGATCCATCCGACGTCCCCGCCCAACTAGCAGCGGCGGATGCTGAGGCACTGAGTGGCCAATGGGCTGCCTGTTTTGATCGGTTGATCGCCACCGTGCGGGCAACCGGCGGTGATGACCGTGAAGCCGTTCGCGCGCGCTTACTGGAGATGTTCGCCCTGGCCGGGGATGACCCCGCGGTGGTTCCTGCGCGTACTGCCTTGGCGAGTGCTCTTTTCTAAGGGGAGTTCGGCTGCGCGGCCGCGAAGTAGCACCCGGCCAAGGGTGGAATGGTGATCGGCGCGGAGGCCGGGCGGTTGTCCCACGGGTGCTCAGTGGCGTGCAGGGCCCCCATGTTTCCTGTCCCCGAACCGCCATAGTGAGTGGAATCGGTGTTCAGGACCTCGTGCCATTCACCCGGCCACGGCAAACCGATGCGCGCATCGAGGCAGGGGACTGGGGACATGTTCACAACTGCCACGACGCAATCACCTTGGTCATCGCGCCGCAACCAGCTAAAGGTGTTGGCGTCGCTGTCGTCTGCCCGAATCCACTCGAATCCGGTCACTTCACTGTCGCGCTGCCACATCGCGGGATGCTCGCGGTAGACACGATTGAGGTCGGTGATGGTGCGCAAGATTCCCTCGTGCTCAGCGAATTGCAACAGCCACCAGTCCAACCCCCGTTCGCTTGACCATTCATCCGATTGCGCGAATTCGTCTCCCATGAACAACAACTTCTTGCCCGGGTGCGCCCACATAAAGGCCAGGTAAGCGCGCAGGTTAGCCAAGGCCTGCCAGCGATCTCCGGGCATCTTGCCGATGAGCGAGGATTTCCCATGTACTACTTCATCGTGTGACAGCGGCAGGATAAAGCGCTCGGAGAACGCGTACATCAGCGAGAAGGTCATGTCGTTGTGGTGGAAGCGTCGATGGATCGGCTCCCGCTGCATGTAGGCAAGGGAATCGTTCATCCAGCCCATATTCCATTTGAATCCGAAACCCAACCCTCCGGAATCAGTGGGGGTGGTGACTCCAGGCCAGGCCGTGGACTCCTCAGCGATCGTGACGATTCCAGGAACACGCTTGTACACGGTTGCGTTCATTTCTTGCAAGAACTGCATGGCGTCGAGGTTCTCTCGGCCCCCGTATTGATTGGGAGCCCACTGACCGTCTTCGCGGGAGTAGTCCAGGTACAGCATTGAGGCCACTGCATCGACCCGCAGTCCGTCGATGTGGAATTCCTCAAGCCAGTAGAGGGCATTGCTGACCAGAAAGTTGCGCACTTCTCGTCGCCCGAAGTCGAAGACGTACGTGCCCCAGTCCGGGTGCTCTCCGCGCGAAGGATCGGGGTGCTCGTATAGGCACGTGCCATCGAATCGGGCGAGTGCCCATTCGTCTTTGGGGAAATGGGCCGGCACCCAGTCGATCAGCACGCCAATGCCGGCGCGGTGCAAGCGATCGACGAGGTAGCGGAAATCATCCGGGGACCCAAAGCGGGCACTAGGGGCGAAATATCCCGAGACCTGATAGCCCCACGAGGGTCCGTAAGGATGCTCGGCGACGGGCAGCAGTTCCACGTGAGTGAAACCTGCATCCCGAACGTAGTCGGTGAGTTGTTCGGCCAATTCGCGGTAGTCCAAGCCCATGCGCCAGGAACCAAGGTGAACTTCGTAAATCGACATTGGCTGACGGTGTGGATCCTCAGCAGCCCTGGCGACGAGCCACTCCTGGTCGGTCCACTCGTAGCGGGTCTCGTACACGACCGATGCGGTAGCCGGGGGAATCTCGGTAGCGAAGGCAACTGGGTCAGATTTGTCGCGCCATTGCCCGTCGCGACCGAGCACCTGATATTTGTAGCGAGCACCGGAGCCGACTCCAGGAATGAACAGTTCCCAGATGCCGGTGCCACCGAGGGAGCGCATGGGGTAAGCGGTTCCGTCCCAAAAATTGAAGTCACCAACGATCCGGATTCCGATCGCGTTAGGCGCCCACACGGCAAAAGACGTTCCCTCAACACGGCCGAAAGCAGAGTCGAAGCGGTGCACGTGTGCGCCGAGGTGGTCCCAGAGTTGCTCATGGCGGCCTTCGCCGAGTAGATGTAAATCGAGATCCCCGAGGAAGGGCAGGTAGCGGTACGGGTCATCGGTGAGGAGCGGTTCGCCCTCGCACTGAACCTCGATCCGGTAATCGGGAATCGCGTCGCCGGGAAGAACCGCCCACCAGACACCGAGGGCTTCGGGTGCCATCGGGATACGTGTCGGCGGGCCGGTGCCTTCAGGGAGGACAAGCGTTGCCGATCGCGCGCCGGGACGTAGCGTGCGGACCGTCACCTGGCTATCGACCAGATGTGCGCCGAGAATCGAATGAGGATCGTGATGGGCGCCGTCGGTGAGTCTTTCCAGGTCGGAACGATCCACAGGAGTGGGAGTAGGGGTCATCGAGTCGTCACCGACACGATGTGTGCCACGTTCTCCCACGGACGCAAGTGCACGTACGTCTGGGCTCCCCATGTCCAGGTGTGGGAGGTGATTTCATCGCGGGCAACGAAGCGATCGCTGCCTTGAAGGCCTAGTGCATCCATGTCCCACCACACCGTGGTGCTCTGCTCGCGCCTTGGATCAAGCAGGCAGGTGACCAGGATGGTGTCTGTACCGCTGCGCTTGCTAAAGGCGATGATGTCGTCGTTGTCGGTGTGGTGGAAGTGCAAGGACCGCAGGTCTTGTAAGGCAGGGTGGGCGCGTCGGATGCGATTGAGCATCGTGAGGTAGGGGGCAAGGCTCCGGCCTTGACGTATCGCCTGATCCCAGTCGCGCGGACGGTACTGATATTTCTCGGAGTCGAGGTACTCCTCGCTTCCGGGTCGAAGAGCTACGTGCTCGAAGAGTTCGAAGCCGCTATAGATGCCGTAGGTAGGTGACAAGGTGGCAGCCAGGGTGGCCCGAATGGAGAAGGCCGCGGGGCCGCCGTGTTGCAAGTACTCATGCAAGATATCTGGCGTGTTGGCAAAAAAATTCGGGCGCATATAAGCCGACGCTGGCCCGGCAAGTTCGCTGAGGTACTCGATCAGCTCGGTCTTGGTATTGCGCCAGGTGAAGTACGTATAACTTTGCTGGAAGCCGATTTCGGCGAGAGCTTTCATCATGGGGGGCTTGGTGAATGCCTCCGCTAGGAAGAGAACATCGGGGTCGGTGGTATTGACCGACGCGATCAGACGATCCCAGAGCCACAACGGTTTCGTGTGTGGATTGTCCACCCGAAAGATGCGAATGCCGCGGTCCATCCAGAACCGGACGATGCGCTCCACTTCCGCGTACAAACCTTCGGGATCTTCTTCGAAGTAAAGGGGGTAGATGTCCTGGTACTTCTTCGGTGGATTCTCGGCGTAGGCGATCGAGCCATCGGGCTTATGTTGGAACCACTCCGGGTGTTGCGTTACCCAGGGGTGGTCCGGGGAAGCCTGCAAAGCCAGGTCGATGGCTACTTCCATTTCCAATTCGCTAGCGGCTGCAACAAAGGCATCGAAGTCACTCCACGAACCCAGATCAGGGTGCAAGGAGTCGTGACCACCGCTTGCATCACCGATCGCCCACGGTGAGCCCGGTTCACCGGGTGCTGCATTCGGGGAGTTGTTGTGGCCTTTGCGGTGGGTCGTGCCAATCGGGTGGATCGGCGGCAAGTAGACGACATCAAAGCCCATTTCGGCTATCGCTGGTAGCCGTTTCGTCGCGTC
Source organism: Candidatus Nanopelagicales bacterium (assembly GCA_036007925.1). Classification (GTDB taxonomy): domain Bacteria; phylum Actinomycetota; class Actinomycetes; order S36-B12; family S36-B12; genus S36-B12. Next base: position 459 of record DASYOJ010000347.1, on the reverse strand, counting down.
AGCCATCGTTCCCGAAGTACGCGGTTCAAGCGAAGCGCCCTCGCTCCGCGGGAAAAACTCGTACCAAGCGCCGACTAAGGCCCGTCGTCGTTGCACGCGAAGCGGCCACGGTCCGCTTGCCGATTCCTCGGTGCGGGGGCCGTGGATCGCCATCGCTTGAGCAATCGACGGCGCAGTTGCTGCTGCAAGGCGCACCGGAGCAGGTAGCCGGGTGTCTCGCATCGCCGTCAGGGCCGCCTTGAGGTCGGCGCGCGCATCGCTGGCGCCACGGGGGAGTCGCCGCAGGGTTGTGCTGAGCAGGAGGGCGCCTTCGGCGAGTTCGGCATCGACGTCGATCGCCTCGGCAATTTTGATCTGAGCCCGCTGCAACCAAGTGCGCCATGGTTCGGACCACGCGTGAACGGTGAAGGTCCAATCACCAGGAACATCAACCTGGATCAACCCGACCCACCGATCGAC
>DASYOJ010000346.1:0-6889 GCA_036007925.1 Candidatus Nanopelagicales bacterium | reverse complement strand
GACGGTTGTGGATGTACTCGCAGCAGAAACGACGAACACCGACGATGTCACTGCCACTGTCGCCGCGGTGGAATCGGCATCGGAGCATCCGATCGGCCAGGCGATCGCTGCCTCGGTGGATAGCCCTCCAGCGGTCGAGTCTTTCCAGAGCACACAAGGTCAAGGTGTGCAGGGGGTAGTGGAGGGCCAGGCGGTCGTTGCCGGCCGAGCATCCTGGTTGATCGAGGAATGGTCCATAGGTATTCCCGAGGCCGCTCTCACCTGGGTGGCGGAGCAACAAGAGCTCGGTCGCACCGTGATCTCCGCCGCACGCGACGGTGCGTTCTTGGGCGCTATCGCCGTTGCCGATGCCATCAAGGAGTCCAGTGCCGATGCCGTGCAAGGCATGAAGGACCTGGGAATCGACCCGATCATGGTCACCGGAGATAACGCCGCCGTTGCTCGGACTGTTGCCCGGCAACTTGGCATCGAGACTGTTATCGCCGAGGTGCTGCCGCAGGACAAGATCACGGCTGTCCAGGACCTGCAAGCCCAGGGCAAGCGTGTAGCGATGGTCGGTGATGGAGTCAATGACGCTGCTGCGCTCGCACAAGCAGACCTCGGTATGGCGATGGGCTCAGGAACCGACGTTGCCATCGAAGCCAGTGATATCACCTTGATGCGTTCGGATCCGCGCAGCATCGTTGATGCGATCAGGCTCTCACGCAAGACCTTGGCGACCATCAAGGGCAACTTGTTCTGGGCCTTCGCCTACAACGTCGCGGCGATTCCGTTGGCGATGGCTGGGCTTCTGAATCCGATGATCGCTGGAGCAGCGATGGCCTTCTCGTCGGTGTTCGTCGTCACGAACAGCCTGCGGCTGAAGCGCTTTCGCTCAACGAGCTGAAGTGGAATCGCGCCTAGGCCCTCGCCGGTGATGCCCTGGCCGTATGCCCGGTAGCATTACCGGGCTCGCCTGGCGAGCATGCCGCCTTAGCTCAGGGGTAGAGCAACGCACTCGTAATGCGTAGGTCCGGGGTTCAAATCCCCGAGGCGGCTCCAACCGAAATTTCTTTCTTGCTTGCGCCCTAACTCTCTTCGAGATTTGTCGTCGCAACGGATTGAGTTACTGAGTTTGTTCTTCCCCTTGCTCGCTTGGCCGGACGTACTGGACCTTGGTGCGGTTTGGTCGCGATCCACGCGCACCTTCGGGGTAAGCGTCTTCTTTGGTCTTTTCGGATTCTTGCCGCAGTTTCTCGGTGAGTGCTCGATCAATTCGCTTCGTCATGATGGATTCCTCACTCGTAGATCTAGGGTCAATTGAAGGTTTCTCTTCGCTGGCCTTGCCCACGAGTTCTGAGGCGAATTCACACAGGGCGAAAGCTTTTTGGATTCGTTTGCCTGCCTCTTCGGCAAAGTGAATGTCCGAATGCTTCGTAGTCACGACTTGAGGCTAGGCCATTTCGCCGCTAAGTCTGGTCATCGTGACTGGATCCATGGTGAACGGCATCACCTGACAAGGTCACTGCGGGGATCGGCACTTTGTCGTGACGTCGTGCGTGTAACTCAATCCGAAACACGCAGCGCTCCCGCGATGCTTACTTCGGAACTCGCGCGACGCGTGCGGCCTCATGCGTCCGTTCGTCGCGCATTCGGCATTTTCTCCTAACGCGCAGGTCCGGGGTGGGCAGGAGCGAAGCGACGGGTCTTCGAAGCGGCTCTCAGTCAGGATTTTGTCGTCGCCTCCCGGTCGCCCCCTCACGTAGCGTCGAAGGCGGTGGGTGTTTGGACTGCTCGCCGTGGCCGCATCAACGACGATCGGGGTTTCCTGCTGTAGTGCTTGCCTGGTGAGTGGGGATCCTGCCTAGCCCTACTCTGAGCACGTGCGCTTCTTCCGGTCTGTAGGCATCGGGACAGTTGCGATTGTTGTTGCGGCGTCGTTGTTCGGCCTTGCCCGGCTGGGAGCTTCCTGGGAGGAGACTCGCGAACTGCAATCCAGCCTCGATCCGTTCTACACAGCCCCGGATCCGATACCAAGTGAGCTCGGCACGGTTATTCGCGCAGAGTCTCTCGACCTTGAGGTTGATGGTGGATCGGCTCAGCGGATTTTGTACGTGTCCGAGCGACCCGACGGAACGCCTGCGGTGTCCGGGGCGATGATCTTTATCCCCGATTCACCAGCGCCGGAGGTAGGGCGGCCGGTTGTTGCCTGGGAACACGGCACTTTGGGCATGGGCGATGCGTGTGTTCCGTCGCGCTCGACGGATCCGACGGCAGACATGTTCACCTTTATCGGCCCGATGATGCAGCAGGGCTGGGTGATTGTTGCAACGGACTACGTGGGGTTGGGAACACCAGGCCCGAATCAGTACTTGATTGCGCAATCAGAAGTGCGTGACGTGGTGAACGCGGTGCGGGCGGCGCAGCAGATGCCCGAGGCAGAGGCGGGAAATAGGTACGCGACCTTCGGGCACTCCCAAGGTGGACACGCGTCGATCTGGACGGGTCATTTGGGTCCGGAGTACGCACCGGAGTTAGAGCTGGTCGGAGTAGCAGCTGCCGCACCAGCGTTGAATTTGTCGGAGATTGCCTCGGCGCAATGGGACACGGCCGTGGGATGGGTGATCGGTTCTGACCTGGTGGAATCCTGGCCCACCTACTACCCGAACCTCCCTGTTGATTCGATTCTTTCGCGCTCCGGTCGAAGCGCGAGTGCTCGGTTGGCTGCCGAGTGCATCAAGGATTCCGGGCTTGAGGCGCTGGCTCGAGAGAAGTTCGGTCAGCAGATCTTCGCGGTGGATCCCTTGACCAACGAGGCGTGGAGCGATGCCATGCAAGCCCAGACTCCGCCGGTGATGCCCGCCGATGTACCGGTCTTCATCGCGCAGGGAACGACCGATGAAGTGGTCTTGCCCTGGCCTAACGCGATGATCCAAGAGGAATGGTGCGAAGGCGGTGCAACCGTGGAGTTCCTGTGGATGGGTGATGTGGGGCACGTGCCAGCAGCGCACGTATCCGGCCCCGCGGCAACTGTGTGGATCGCGGATCGATTCGCGGGGCGCCCGGCAGCGCGTTCGTGTGATGTGGCGCCGCCGGTGGCTGCCCGACCGCAGTGAGGTTGCCTGGCGTCAGCTAGAAGGGCAGCGGGTGCGGCCCTTGCCTTCGCTGCGGTCCACGACGTGTTCGCTCAGTGGCTTGCCGCACATCGGGCAGTTTGCCGGCTTGGCTTCGGGGCTCGTGCGGGGCTCATCGACGGGGCTGTGGTCAGCCGGGCCGTAGAACATGACGAGCAACCGCATGAGCCAGTTGGGGCGTTTGACGGCCATGGTGCACTTCCTCAAGGTTGCCGAATTTCACAGTAACCCGGTTTCTCCCGAGGCGCTTCGGACATTTAGGGCACTGGGGGAGTGCAACGTGATGTTCATCTAGTTGCATCGCCGGGCTAGATTCCGCGTGTGTCTTCTCGCGCCGTGAGCATCCAAGAGCAGTTGTATCCCACGTCCACGTGTTTTGGTTGTGGGCAGGCGAACGCGAACGGGCTGCGTATCCGCAGTTTCGAGCACGAAGGTGGAGTAGTTGCCCACTTCGAACCCGGGACCGAACACAGCAACGGCATGGGTTCACTCAACGGCGGCATCATCGCCACCGTCTTGGACTGCCACTCCGGTGCCGCTGTGCTTCTGGAAGCCGCACGTCCCCAAGGGGAATTGACCGATCTGTGGGTTACGGCTGGGCTTGAGATCCGTTACCGGTTACCCACGTTCCTCGAGCATCCCAGCGAACTGCATGCGCGCATTACCGAGAAGACCGAGAACTCCATGATCGTCCAGGCGAGGCTGGTCTATGAGGGCAAGACCCGCGTTCAGGCCGAATCGCGCTGGGCGCCGATTCCCCGCCGTTAGCGCTCGTCGCCAGCAACCAGTTCGCGATCCTCCGCCTCGCTGCTGCGCGTTAGGCGCCAGATCAGCACCGCTATCAACGCACCGATCAGCGGGGCGACGATGAACAGCCAGACCTGCTCCAGCGCTACACCGCCCTCGAACAGTGCCGGGCCGAAGGAACGAGCCGGGTTCACCGAGGTGCCGGTGAGCGGGATGCCCACGAGGTGGACGAGGGTCAAGGTCAAGCCGATGGCGATGCCGGCGAACCCGGGAGCTGCGATCTTTTCGGTGACCAGCAAGATCACCAGCACGAAAGCCGCGGTGAGCACGGCCTCCAAGACGAAGGCGCCCGCCAGGTTGATGTTGCCGTTGTCGTAACTGTTGGTGCCGAGTGCGCCGGTGTAGTCGGTGACACCGAAGTTGCTCACGAACAACTTGAGCAAACCACCGGCAGCGATGGCGCCAAGGAACTGAACGACCCAAAAACCCACCGCTTCACCGGCGGGCATCCGGCGCCCTACCAGCATGGCCAACGTGACGGCGGGGTTGACGTGCGCGCCCGAGACCGGACCAAAGGCATAGGCGATACCGAGCAGGACCAAGCCGAAGGCCAGGGCTACGCCCACGACGCCCGAGCCTGGGCCGGCGCCTTCGACTCCGACCACGGCGGCAATGCCGAAGACCGCGGTACCGACGGCTAGGAAAACCAGTAGGAAGGTGCCGACGAATTCGGCGATGAGTTTGCGAGCGTCCACGAGAGTCCTCCGCGTGCGTGATCGTGGTCCGCCGGCATGCGCCGGGGCCACGCTGGCACTTATGCTCCCGGTAACGCCCCATGAGCGGAAGCAAAACATTGGGATAACCCCACCTTCGGGCCTCCTTCGCGCACGGGAGGCAGGACAGGAGTTGATGTGCCACCCATCGATCGGGCCGCACTAACCCGGGCCATCGAGCACGAGGGCCAGTTGTATCGCCGCCGCACAGCGAAGTCCCGGGAATTGTTCGAGAAGGCAGACCATCTGCTGGGGCGGGTGCCGATGACCTGGATGAACAAGTGGGCCGGTGGCTACCCCCTGCACTTTGCTCAGGCGCGCGGCAACCGAATCACCGATGTGGACGGCAACGAGTACATCGACTTCGCACTGGGGGATACCGGAGCCATGGCCGGGCACTCTCCCGAACCCACGGTGCGTGCAGTCCGAAACCGGATAGACGACGATGGCGGCATTACGACCATGCTGCCCAACGCAGATGGTGAGTGGGTGGCGGCCGATCTTGCCCGTCGATTCACACTTCCCTTGTGGTCGCTCGCGCTGACAGCAACGGATGCCAACCGCTGGGCATTGCGGATCGCACGTCTGGTGACCGGACGGGACAAGGTCTGCGCCTTTTCCTACTGCTACCACGGTGCTGTTGATGAGACCCTCGTCCGCACGGGGCCCGGGGGCAAAACCATCGAACGTGAAGGCAATGTCGGTCCCGCTGTTCCCGTGGACCAAACCACGCGCGTAGCGGAGTTCAACGATCTGGAATCGCTGGAGCGTGCGCTCTCGCACGGCGATGTGGCAGTACTCATCGCCGAGCCAGCGCTGACGAACATCGGCATCGTCCTGCCCGAACCAGGATTCTGGGAAGCAGCACGCGAACTGTGCGACAGATATGGAACGTTGCTGCTGATCGACGAGACCCACACCATTTCTGCTGGACCCGGCGGGTGCACCACTGCCTGGAATCTTCGTCCGGACATCGTGGTCATCGGCAAGAGCATCGGGGGTGGAGTCCCTTCTGGTGCGTATGGGATAACTCAGGAAATCGCCGATCGCATCGCCGACCATCCCGAAGCCGACATGGTCGATGTGGGTGGAGTCGGTGGAACGCTCGCCGGAAATGCGTTGAGCACAGCGGCGATGCGGGCCACCCTCGGCGAGGTGCTGACCGATGGTGCGTTCGAGCACATGATCGAAACGGCCACGCGTTTCCGCCAGGGAGTGGAAAAGGTGCTCGCCGATACGCAGGTGCCGTGGTCGGTGACCCAACTCGGAGCTCGGGCGGAGTACCGCTTCGTAGACCCTGGGCCGCGAACCGGAACCGAGTCCGCCGCCGCGCACGATGAGGACCTTGAGGTTTACCTGCACCTGTTCATGGCTAATCGCGGAGTGTTGATGACTCCGTTCCACAACATGGCGCTGATGTGTCCTGACACGACCGCAGCGGACGTGGATCGTCACACCGAACTTTTCGCCGAGGCGGTTGCGAACATCACCTCGGGCTAACTGCTCCCCGCCGTAGTTCAGTCGCGCACACTCTCGGGAACGCCGAGAATGTCGGACAGACGATTGACTTCCCGCTGGATCAAGGAGAAGTTCGAATCGCGCACCGTCGGCAGGTGGAAACGTGCTTCGCGGACTTGGTTGTAGTCGAGTTCAGCAACGACGAGAGTGGGCTCATCGCCAGCTTGTTCCAAGATGCGGCCGTGCGCATCGATGATCGCTGAGCCACCCCAAAACCGGAGACCACCTTCTATGCCGACTCGGTTCGTCATCACGACCGGCATCCCGTACATCATCGCGTAGAAACGGACAGCCAGGTCCCACCCCTTGGGGTTCGAAAATTCACCGTCTACTGCATCGATCGACGAGCTGATCGGGACGCTTAGCAAACTGGCACCGTTCATGGCTGCTAGATGGACGAGTGCTGGATTCCACGCATCGGCGCAAATCACAATCGCATAGCGCCAGGTCTCATCAAGCTGTGCCGTTTCCATGAAGCGCCCGCTGGCGAAGTGTTTGTTCTCATCCAGGTTGCCGTAGGACGGCAAATTCACTTTACGGTGCAGGTGCCGTATCTCTCCATCGCGGACGGCGAGGGTTGCGTTGTAGAACTGAGCGGCCGGGCCCTCCTCGATGAAGCCGAACTGCGTGGTGATGCCCTGGGAGGCTTCGGCAAGTTGCCGGACCACCTTTGAGTGACGAGAACGCGCTAGCCGAAAGCTGTCATCGGACAGGGTGTAACCGGTCAGGGATAACTCC
>DASYOJ010000345.1:0-11021 GCA_036007925.1 Candidatus Nanopelagicales bacterium | reverse complement strand
GCCGACCTCGGCGACCACGTAGGCCCGCACACGCTGCGCCATTCCTATGCCACCCATCTGATGGAGGGTGGGGCTGACGTTCGGGTGGTGCAAGAACTCCTCGGTCACGCGTCGGTCACGACGACCCAGATCTACACCCTCGTCACGGCCGACGCGCTGCGCGAGGTGTACGCCACTAGTCACCCTCGAGCGCAGTAGGCTCAACCGGATTACCGAAAGGACCTCGTGATGAGCAAGTCGCAAGATTCGGACGCCTCTGCCGAGGGTGCGGCCGAACGCGATCTCCCCGACATTCCGGTGCCGCCGGCACTAGATGCGCACGGGCCGGCGCGGATCATCTCGATGGTCAACCAAAAGGGTGGGGTGGGCAAGACCACCTCAACGGTGAGTTTGGGTGCGGCCTTGGCCGACTATGGCCGCCGCGTCTTACTCGTGGATTTCGATCCGCAAGGCGCTTTGTCGGTTGCGTTGGGCTACAACCCCAATGACATGGAGTTGACGGTCTACAACCTGATTACCGATGCGACCTGCGAACTCGGTGATGTCTTGGTCCCCACCGATGTCCCCGGCATGGACTTGTTACCGAGCAACATTGATCTGTCAGCGGCGGAGATCCAACTCGTTTCCGAAGTGGGCCGGGAGTACGCCCTGCAGCGTTCGCTTGCATCTGTCGTAGACGACTACGACGTCATCTTGATCGACTGCCAGCCTTCGCTCGGCTTGCTCACCGTGAATGCGCTAACTGCGAGCACCGACGTCATCATCCCGATGGAGACCGAGTACTTCGCGTTGCGCGGAGTTGCGTTGCTGACCGATACGATCAACAAGGTCATGGGTCGGCTGAACCCGGATCTGCGGATTCTCGGAGTGCTCGCCACCATGTATGACCCGCGCACGCTGCACAGCCGTGAGGTGTTGGAAACCGTCACCAAAGCCTTCGGTGATCAAGTGTTCACCACGGTCATCAACCGAACCGTGAAGTTTCCCGACGCCGCGGTGGCCGGCGAGCCGATCACCTCGTTCGCGTCAAGCAGTTCCGGAGCGAAGGCCTATCGCCGCCTGGCGAGGGAGGTCTTGGCCCGGTGACGGCCCCCGCAGAAGCCGCGGAGGAATCCTTCGAGGTTTCCTCCGAGCGGGCAACCGAGGGGTTTTCCGTCAAGGTCGGAGACTTCGAGGGACCCTTCGATCTGCTTCTCTCGCTCATCTCCAAGCACAAACTCGAAGTCACCGAGTTGGCCTTGCATGAGGTGACCGATGAATTCATCTCGTACATCAAAGGCAAGGGTGGGCTGTGGGATCTCGACGAGACCAGTAGCTTCCTGGTGGTAGCGGCGACCTTGCTCGACCTCAAGGCCGCTCGATTGTTGCCGAGTGGCGAAGTCGAGGACGAAGAGGACCTCGCGCTCTTGGAGGCTCGCGACTTACTGTTCGCACGCCTGTTGCAATACCGGGCATACAAGGAAGTTGCGGCGATCTTCGCAGACCAGATGGAAGCTGCCGGCAAGCGTCTGCCGCGCACCGTGTCCCTAGAGCCGCAATTCGCTGCGCTTTTGCCGGAGGTGCTGATCGGCTTGGGCCCAGACCAGTTTGCGGCTCTAGCGGCCGTGGCATTGGCTCCCAAGGAAGAAGCGCATGTCGGCACTAGCCACCTGCACATTCCCAAGGTAAGCGTGCGTGAGCAGGCGACCGTGATCGTGAACAGGCTGCGCAAGTCCCGCACGTCTACTTTCCGGGCGCTGGTTTCTGATGCGGATTCCATACTCGTCGTTGTGGGGCGGTTCCTCGCTTTGCTGGAGTTGTATCGCGAGCATGTAGTCGTGTTTGACCAGCTGGCGCCCTTGGGCGATCTCACCATCCGTTGGACGGGTAGCGACGAAGGCGAAATAGACGTAACAGACGAATTCGATGTTGAACGCGACATCGATCAACAGCAGGCAAGCGATGACACAGATGAGGGGCAGCAATGAGCGAGGAGCGCGACGTTACGCAGGCAGCGGAGGAAGACTCCCTTGGTGCTCCATCCCTGCGCGCTGCCTTGGAGGCTTTGCTCCTACTAGCCGATGAGCCGATGCCCACCATCACTCTCGCGCAGGCAACTCGTCGCCCGGTCGAGGAAGTGGAGCCGGTCGTGCACGAACTGGCGGCGGAGTACACCGAGCAGGTGCGTGGTTTCGATCTGCGTGAAGTAGCAGGTGGGTGGCGCCTTTATACGCGCGCAGAGTGCAGCCCGTTGATTGAGCGGTGGGTACTGGACGGGCAGCAAGCCCGGCTGACGCAGGCGTCGCTGGAGACCTTGGCGGTGATCGCCTACCAGCAGCCGGTTTCACGGGGAAGGGTTAGCGCCGTCCGGGGCGTGAACGTCGATGGTGTGATCAAGACTTTGCTCACCCGCGGGCTCATCGAGGAAGCCGGGACGGACGATGATTCCCAGTCGATCTTGTATCGCACCACCGGATACTTCCTGGAACGGTTGGGAATCTCCTCACTGGAGGAACTTCCGCCGCTTGCTGAGCATCTTCCCGACCTCGGGGATCTGGAAGAGGTGTTGGATTCGGTCGGTGGTTGACGATCCTGAGTCGGGCGTCCGACTCCAGAAGGTGCTCGCTCGCGCTGGTGTCGCGAGCCGTCGGGCGGCAGAGGAATTGATCGTCGAAGGACGGGTGAGTGTCGATGGTCGAGTTGTCGATCAACTCGGTACGCGTGTTGATCCGGCGACCAGCGTCATCCACGTCGATGGTCAACGAGTTCCGACAGCGCCGGGAATTGTTGTGCTGGCCCTGAACAAGCCGCGCGGGATGGTCACCACGATGTCCGATCAACAAGGACGTGCCTGTGTGGGTGATCTTCTTGCGGAACGTGACGTCGGGCTTTTCCATGTGGGGCGGCTCGATGCGGAAACCGAAGGGCTGTTGTTACTCACCAATGACGGTGAGCTCGGCAATCGGCTTACTCACCCCAGTCATGAGATCGCCAAGACGTATCGAGCAACAGTAGAAGGAGCGATCACCAAGCAAGCACTCACGGCGTTGCAGAACGGAGTGGAACTTGATGACGGTCCGATGGCTTGCGACAGCACGCGGGTCATCCAACGGCTGCCAGATCGCAGCATGATCGAGGTGGTGCTGCATTCCGGGCGTAACCGCATCGTGCGGCGAATGCTCGATGCGGTCGGCCACCCAGTCCAAGATTTGGTCCGCACCCGGTTGGGGCCTATTCGACTCGGCCATCAGCGCCCGGGGGATATCCGAGAAATCACCGGCTCTGAACTCGGTGCGCTGTACACCGCCGTAGGGCTGTGAATGATGTCGCTACGCTCAGAGGTCGCAAGGAAGGAGGGTCATGTCTGCCACAGGAGTGCGCGGCATCCGCGGTGCCACGTGTTTGCAACGCGACGACGCCAACGAGATGTCTGAGGCTGTTGGTGAGTTACTGGGGCAAATGCTGGGACGCAATCACATCGACGCGGACGACGTCATCAGTGTGATCCTCACTTGCACACCCGATCTGACCAGTGCCTTCCCAGCTGCCGGGGCCCGCGTCTTCGGCCTCGTCGATACGCCACTGATGTGTGCGCAGGAGATGGATGTTCGTGGCGCATTGCCGCGGGTGGTGCGGATCATGGCCCATGTCGAGACCGATAGGCCGCGTAGCGACATCGAGCACATCTACCTACGTGGTGCGGAAGTGCTGCGTCAAGATCTCCTGCCATGAGCGAGCCGGAGGCTGTCGACGGCCCCGTTTTGGTCGTAGGCACCGGACTAATTGGCGCATCTATCGGTCTTGCGCTACGCCGAGCCGGTGTTGAGGTGTATCTCGAGGACGCTCGTCCATCGGCACTGCAAGAGGCGGTTTATCGCAAAGCTGGGCTCATGTGGGAGGGACAGGATCCGTCATTGGTGGTTCTTGCCGTACCGCCGGATGCTGCGAGCGCTGCGCTGGCGCGGGCGTCGCAGCGCTTTCCCCAGGCGACCATCACCGACACCACTTCGGTGAAGGGACTGATCCTGGACGCAGCTGTAGGAGCCGGCGCCGATCCGCATCGACTCGTGGGTGGCCATCCGATGGCTGGGCGGGAAATCTCCGGACCCGAAGCGGCTCGCGATGACTTGTTTGATGACCGACTGTGGATCCTCACGCCTACGGGACATGAAGCCGAAGAGCATCTAGCCCGCGCACGCCGGTTGGTCGCTACGTGTGGGGGGTACGTGCGCGAGATGGACCCCGCCGAGCACGATGCGGCGGTCGCGCTGGTCTCGCACGCCCCGCAGGTGGTCGCCTCTGCTCTCGCGGCCGCTTTGGTGGAGGAGCCCGCCGAACGTATCCACATCGCCGGGACCGGCCTCACCGACACCACGCGAATCGCTGGCTCGGATCCGGAACTGTGGACCCAAATTTTGCGGGCCAATGCAGGGCCGGTGTCGGGTGTGCTGCAGGTGGTTGCCGATCGACTGCACCAGACAATTGAGTTCTTGACTCCGGATCCGCAAGCCCCGCAGGCGTCGATCAATGAGCAACGCTCCGCACCGATTCGCGACATGTTGGAACAAGGCCGGCAAGGTCACGCTCGATTGCCGGGTAAACACGGTGCGGCGTCGATTCGGTTCGCGATCGTTCCCGTGATGGTGGAAGACAAGCCAGGGGAGTTGGCTCGGTTATTCGCCGCCGCCGGGAAACTGGGTGTGAACTTGGAAGACGTTCGTATCGAGCACGTCCTGGGCCGCCCCAGCGGACTGGTGGACCTCTTCGTGCGCCCCGATGTCGCCGATATTCTCACCGAAGGCCTGGCGCGGGACGGCTTCGATGTTCGCGCCTGACACCGACGCGTACGCTTCGCTTCGTGGCCCCAGGAATCGTCGTTGCGATCGACGGACCGGCGGGCTCGGGTAAATCGAGCGTGAGCCGTGCGGTGGCGGCCCGCCTGGGTCTGAGCTATCTGGATACCGGTGCCATGTATCGGGCACTCACGTGGGCGGCGGTGCACGCGGGCCTGGACCCCGATGACCCAGAGGTGATTGGCGAGTGGATTACCGGACCGCATGCCCCCGTTATCCGAAGCCACACGGATCCGCACAACCCGACAATCGAGGTCGATGGAGTGGATGTCAGCGCGCCGATCCGCAGCCAGGAAGTCACGGACAACGTCAGTGCTGTCAGCGCTGTGCCACGCATCCGCACGTTCCTGGTGGATTTGCAGCGCGCGGAAGCTGCCGGCGCAACTGCTGGCATCGTCCTCGAAGGGCGAGATATTGGCTCGGTGGTGTTGCCCGATGCTGACGTCAAGGTGTTCTTGACCGCTGATCCGACCGTTCGCGCTCAACGGCGAGCAGCCGAAACATCACGCGAGACCGACGCTGCACTTATCGCGGCCACGAAAGAATCGCTGCAAAGCCGCGACACCAAGGACTCCACTCGCGCGGTTTCGCCACTGACTCGCGCGGATGGAGCTGTGGAAGTCGACACCAGTGACCTGTCTTTCGACGAAGTGGTCGATGTGATCGTCGGTCTCATTGGCGACCGGGGGCACCTCGAATGATCAAGACGACTCGTGCAGCTCATGCGCGCAACCTCATTGGTCCGCTGATTCGATCGACCTATCGCATCACCGTCCACGACGTCGATTCCGTGCCCGCATCCGGTGCTGTCGTCTTGGTGTGCGACTGGCCCAATATTGCTGCTCCGACAGTCGTGAAAGCCGCGCTCGGGCGTCCGGTGCATGTGTGGGCTGCTGGTCCGGCTGCCTTGCCCGGTCCGCTGTTATCGGTGACCGGAGACCTCGCCGTTCCAGAGGGACGGCCGGGTGTGCGCGTGTTGCGGGATGCGGTGCGCTATCTCGATGAGGGCGAAGCCGTTGCGGTGTGCGGGGTTGACGATGTTGGTTACGCCATCGCGGTCACCGGTGCTCCGGTGCAAACGATCATGATCGATGCACCAGCAACGAAGCGTCCGACCGATCCACCGAGCCGCAAGGCGTCCATCACGGTGCAGGTTGGGCCGTTGCGTTACCTTCCCGAGCGCTTGCACAGTTCACAGCCCACCCGCAACGAGGTGCGAGCGGTGAATGAATGGGTCCGGCAGTTGACTACCGACGCACGACCGGGCCGATTCGAGGTGACCGGGTGAGCGAGGAATTTCCCGACGGTGATGAAGTCGTCGAGTGGAACGTCGAAGATGCCGATGACGATGCCTTGACCCAACGCGCCGAAGCCGCCGCGCGTGAGGAGTTCGGCGATCTCGAAGCCGAACTCTCCGACATGGAGCGCGCAGCGGGAACGGCGCAATTGCCCACGTTGGCCATCATCGGCCGACCGAACGTGGGTAAGTCGACTCTGGTGAACCGGATTATCGGTCGCCGCGAAGCAGTGGTTGAGGACGTGCCCGGGGTCACCCGCGACCGGGTGAGTTACGAGGCCGAATGGAATGGCAAGCACTTCTTGGTCATGGACACCGGTGGATGGGACACCCGGGCGCGCGGCCTCGGTGGCCAAATCGCTGGACAAGCGCAACGGGCCCTGACGCAAGCCGATGCTGTGTTGTTCGTACTCGATGCCACGATCGGCGCCACCGATGCCGATGAAGAAGTGGCCAAGGTGCTGCAGCGTGCTGACATTCCGGTGCTGGTGGTGGCCAATAAGGCCGATGATTCCGATGCCGAGCTCGCTGCGACGGCCCTGTGGTCGCTCGGCCTCGGCGAACCATTTCCCACCTCAGCCTTGCATGGTCGACGCGCCGGTGATCTGCTCGATGAGGTCGTGGGGATGTTGCCCGAGAAGGGCAAAGGCCTCGGACGTGAGGGCGGCCCGCGCCGCATTGCCCTACTTGGTCGTCCGAATGTGGGCAAATCCTCGCTGCTCAATCAGTTGGCCGGAAACGAACGTGTGGTGGTTGACGACGTAGCCGGAACGACCGTGGATCCGGTCGATGAGCTTGTCGATATCAAAGGCACCTGGTGGTGGTTCGTGGACACCGCTGGCGTGCGGCGTAAGGCCAAGCAGTCCTCTGGACACGAGTACTACGCGACCTTGCGCACTCAGGCAGCCCTCGAGCGGTCGGAGGTGGCCATCGTGCTCCTGGATGCCTCCGAGCCCATCAGTGAACAGGACATCCGGATTTTGGCGATGGTCGTCGACGCGGGACGAGCGCTGGTCTTGGCATTCAACAAGTGGGATTTGGTCGACGAGGACCGTCGTCGCTACCTCGAACGTGAGATCGATCGAGATCTGACCATGGTCACCTGGGCACCGCGGGTGAATGTCTCCGCCCTGACCGGTCGGCATATGGACAAACTCACGGCGGCACTCGATCAGGCGCTCGAGGGCTGGGAGACGCGCGTTTCGACCGGCAGATTGAACAAGTTCATTGCCGATCTGGCCGCGGCCCACCCGCATCCAGTGCGAGGTGGCAAGCAGCCCAAGATCTTGTTCGGCACCCAGGTAGGTGTTGGCCCACCGTCCTTTGCCCTGTTCACCACCGGTTTCCTCGAGGCTGGCTACCGGCGTTTCATCGAACGCCGACTTCGAGAGGAATTCGGGTTCACAGGATCACCACTTCGGCTGATGATGCGGGTACGAGAGAAGCGTCGTCGTTAGTTCTCCTCAACTATGTCCGCGAGGGTGTAGTTCAGGCTTGAAGCGTCCGCGGGAGGGTTCTCCACCTCGGTGACGTGGACGTCGATCACGTACGAGGTTCCCTCCAAGGGTTCAAAGCCCGCGATCTCGTCGTAGAAGAGTTCGTACTCGGCTTCTTCGGAGTAGGCGACCTGTAGACACATCATGGGAGCGACGCCCTCGCATTCGACTAGCTCCGGGCCGATCCACAGCCGGGTTGTGTCGTCACCTGTGCTGCACCCAAGGGCCAGGCTGCTGATGAGTGCGAGTGTGAACATGGTTGCTGCTACCCGTCGCCTCGTCATGATGGGAGCATAGGTCGGTGTAGAGTCCAGAGGCTCCGCGCAGCGGGGTAGCGGGCTGTGGCGCAGCTTGGTAGCGCACTTGACTGGGGGTCAAGGGGTCGCAGGTTCAAATCCTGTCAGCCCGACCACACATCTCCCACGGAACGAGGCAACATCGGTCCTCGTGCCGTGCGTGTTTACCGAAGGTGCGGCGGTGAACTCCACTTTGGCGCCCGTCGAGAGCGGGCTAGCCTGCGGCTATGACGCAAACCCAGGCACCTATCCAGTCGACCTCCACGCCGGCGCGCCGGCTAGTGACCCTCCTTGCCGCAGCGCTACTCGGTCTGCTGTCGGTCGGACTAACGGCGCCTGCGGCGAACGGGGCGCCTGGCGACGCATCCGGGTTGGAAGGCATCTGGCGCGGCACATACCAGGGATTCGACACGGGCGGCTTTGTGCGGGGGCAGGAAAAGATCGTGATCACCGAGGTGCGTGGTGCCACCGCGACTGGCACCTGGCAGTCGCGCACCTCGGCAAAGAAGAAGTGGAGCAAAGCTCGCCCCATCAACCTCGCCGTGTATGACGAGGAACTGGATGAAGGCACGCCCAGTGTGTATCTCGCTGGCGCTGATGAAGGCGGAACGTTGGTCGGAAAGTTTGTCGCATCAGAGGGGACGATGCGGCTGGCGTTCACTTCGGTATCCAAAGATGTTTTGGTCTTGATTCTGGATCTGAAGAAGAGATAGCGATTCAGCCCAAATCAGTTGGTTGCGCTCTCAGTAGGATCTCCTGCTGGCGCTGGGTGAGCGATGCGGGCGAGAGGCGCCTGCTTGCTAATCTCCTCGGTGGCCGAGGGAGCACCATGCCCAACGCTCGACCGTCATGGTTCACAGCTGCTGATTGCCGGCTCGCTGACTTCGCTGATCTGGTGCAAGAGCCGGTGCGAACAGAGGACTACCCGCACGCTGAGTCGGTTGTGGACGGGATTGTCGTCTACGACAGTGCTGCGCTGCGGGCCCACCTTGTTGATGCCGGTGCCCGACGATCCGTCCTCGCGGAGTTTGCCGCGGTGCTCGATAGTGGACCCGGCGTACTTTTGCTCGCCGGTGCCTACGAGGCAGGTGTGGTCGATGCCGCTACCGCCGTGTTCCGGTCGATCATCCAAGGCGAGAAGGATTCCGGTACTGCGGCGGGAGATCACTTCGCTGCGGCGGGCGTCAATGATCGGGTCTGGAACGCTCTGGAGAAGTTAGCGATCGCTGACCCTGGGGTGTATGTCGACTACTACTCCAGCGACATGCTCGCCTTGGTATGCGAGGCATGGCTGGGCCCCCGGTACCAGGTGACGTCGCAGTTGAATCAGGTCAACCCCGGCGGGCAGGCACAAAGCCCGCATCGGGATTATCACTTGGGATTTCTCTCGCAGGCAGGTGCGGAGTCCTATCCGGCTCACGTGCACCGCTTGTCTCCAGGCCTGACGTTGCAGGGGGCCATTGCCCATTGCGACATGCCAGTGGAAAGCGGGCCGACCTTCTTGGTGCCGAACTCGCACAAGTACGAACCCGGCTACATCGCCTGGCACCTGCCGGAGTTCCAGGAATTCGCCGAGCAGCAGTCCGTGCAGATTCCCTTACATAAAGGTGATGCGCTGTTCTTCAACCCGGCCCTGTTCCACGGTGCGGGGGAGAACCGTTCGCAGGACATCGAAAGGTTGGGCAACCTGCTGCAGATTTCTAGCCCCTTCGGTCGGGCGATGGAGACGGTCGACCGCCGACGCATCATCGAAGCCATCTATCCGCTGCTGCTAGAGCGCAAACGTGCCGGGGATAGCGAGCGCGGGCTCCGTTATGTCGTAGCGGCAAGTGCAAACGGCTATGCATTCCCGCTAGATCTCGATGTGCATCAACCCACGGGAAGTGAACCCCCGATGGCGCAACTCGATGTGGTCTTACGGGCTTTGGATGAGGAATGGTCCCTCGAGGAACTGAGCAAGCGCTAAGCAGGCTTGCGCAGGACTGAGACGGCGAACTCCGATTCCGGTGTCCAGGGGCGCAGATCCCAGGTGGAAAAGCGGGACTCCAGGGCGAAACCTGCGGCCTGCAGGTCGCGATCGAAATCCGCAAGTGCGTAGCGGTCCACATGAAAGCCGGTCACGTACGGGGCATCGGGCGCAAGGTGGCGGTAGATGTTGGTTAGCACCGCCTCCTCCGTCCCGGGAGCGACGAAGGCAAGGACATTTCCGGCGCTGACGGCCGCATTGAAGGGCTGCATCCCTGGGAAGTCGCGCAGCAGATCCATGCTGGCGAGATCGGTTCGCGCATAGTTAGGGCCAGGGTTGTCCTGGTGGGCGGCTGCCAGGAGCACAGGATCGATATCTAGGGCGAAGACCCGATGACCGCGGCGAAACAAAGCTCCTGCCGTTCGCCCCTGGCCGCAGCCGGCATCAAGGATCGTGCTGCCCGGAGGAGTTATCGCGTCGATCAATCGGGCTTCGCCTTCCAGGTCATCGCCGTCGTTGGCAAGTTCGCGGAAGTGCTCGGCGTACCACTGCGAGTGGCCGTCCTCCATCTCGGTGAACCAGCGAGGCTCCATGGACGCATCGTGGCAGCGTGCCGACAGGTGACGTCAGTCGGGCTGGTGCTCCTCGAGCCGGATGTAGGTCTCCGGGCCGGTGGGTCCCCACATCAGCGCAGCGGGGACCTCCAGCGTCGCGGCCCGCAGGTGCCCGAGTAGGTCGATCGCCAGGTCCAAAGCCGGCGGGCGCAAATAGCCCACGATCTGGCCGTCGACCGTGATGGTGATGTCGGCGATCGTCTTCATCCGCGGATCGACCACGGGGGTCAACGTCGACCAGGTGAATAGTGGCGGGGACGTCGCGGTGAAATCCAAGGAGGCGAAGGATTCGGTGAGCCGGGACTGGCCGACCGTGAGAACCGGGTAGTCCGCCACGTCCCGTGAGGGTGCACCGATACGTACAACCTCACGTTTGGGTGTGGTGCGGCGCCGAAACGGCCACATGCGGCCTAGGCCCCAAACAGCAGGGCTGCGATGGCGCACAACCCCGCGAGGTACCACAGGATGACGCCGATGGCGGCGATGCGTAGGGGGGCGCGGTACTCCCCGGCGGCGTACA
>DASYOJ010000344.1:0-1546 GCA_036007925.1 Candidatus Nanopelagicales bacterium | reverse complement strand
CATGATGCTCGAGGCGATCAGCGGAATCGCTTCGACGGTGCCGGTGACATCGCGCAGGGAGTAGAGCTTCTTATCTGCGGGGGCAAGACCGTCGCCAGCCGCGCAGATCACCCCACCGGAGGCGCGCATCACGCCCTTCATCTCCTCGTTCGTCAGCAGTGCTCGCCAGCCGGGGATCGACTCCATCTTGTCCAGCGTGCCGCCGAAGTAGCCAAGGCCGCGGCCGCTGAGCTGCGGAACCACAGCCCCGCACGCAGCGACGATCGGGACGAGCGGCAAGGTGACCTTGTCGCCCACGCCGCCGGTGGAGTGCTTGTCCACGCTCGGTGCATCGAAATCCGAGAAGTCCATGCGGGTTCCCGAGGCGATCATTGCTTCGGTCCAGCGGACGATCTCGCGTTCGTTCATGCCGTTGAGCAAGATGGCCATCGCCAGTGCGCTCATCTGTTCGTCGGCAACGGCGCCGCGGGTGTAGGCGTCGACTACCCAATCGATCTGGGCATTGGAGAGTTCGCGACCATCGCGCTTGGCGATGATGACGTCGACGGGGGCGAAGGATTCGCTCATGCGCTCGCGCATGCGGATGAGTTTTCGTCCCCGGTGACCAACACGACCTCTTGCTCACTCACGGCGACTCCCGCATGCGATCGGCGATGTCCTGGTGCACCGCAGCCCACGTCGTTAGGTCGGTTTCCTCGGTGGCAAGTTCGAACTCGGTGAACGGTGGCACGAGTACGCAGGACACTAGCGTCCACTCCCCTGTGGTGAGCGTGCCCTGCCAGCTGCCGCCAGGGATCCGGTAATGCGGTGTCTGCGGTGACTGTCTTGCCTTCATTTCGGTACCGAGCGTGATTAGTTCGTGCGAACCAGCGGGGTCCAAGATCAGCATTTGTGCTGGCGCACCCGCGATGTGTGTCCAGGCTTCATCCTCGTTCAGCCGGTGCATGGCACTGAAGTCCTCGGGTGTGAGCAGGGCGTAGATCGCATTGGCGTGCTCGGTGCGCCAGATAAGCGAGACCCAGCAGCCCTCGCCTTCGAGGTAGTCCATCCCTAGTGCGTCGATGACTTGCTGGGCGGACATATCCCGCAGATCAGTCGGGTTCACGATTGACCTGCCACATGGGCGCGGGCAGCCGCGATCACGTCGCGCTGATCGACTTTCGTGGCCTGTCGCTCACTGATTACGCGCTCGCCTGCGACGAAGACATCACGCACATCACTTCGCCCTGCGGCGTAGACCAGCGCTGTGAACGGATCGTGCAGCGGCGTCAGATGGGCGACATCGGTGTCCACCAGGACCACGTCGGCTTCCTTGCCCACCTCGAGGCTCCCGATACGTTCGTCCATCCCGATCGAGCGCGCACCCTCGATGGTGGCCGCGCGCACAATGTCCTGAGCGCTAATCGCCGCCGGATCGTGGTGCACAAGGCGGGCGAGGTTTGCCGCCAGGCGCAGCACCGCGAACATGTCCAGATCGTTGCTCGAGGAACAACCGTCGGTGCCCAGCCCCACGACGATGCCCTGCTCGCGATAGCCCACGAAGTCA
>DASYOJ010000343.1:0-1955 GCA_036007925.1 Candidatus Nanopelagicales bacterium | reverse complement strand
GGCTGCGCACACCGCGATCGAGTACAGCGAAGCGCTCGATGAAGGTGGTGCGGGCCTAGGCTTGAAGCTCAAGCATGGACTGTTCGACAAACTCGTCTACAAGAAGCTACGAGCCGCCATGGGTGGCCAGGTCGAATGGGCAGTTTCCGGTGGAGCCCCGCTCGGAGCTCGGCTCGGACACTTCTTCCGGGGAATCGGCATCACCGTGCTCGAGGGCTACGGCCTGACCGAGACTTCCGCGGCAACGACCGTTTCGCGCCCGGATGCCATCGAGATCGGGTCGGTCGGCCAGCCCTTCCCCGGTGCCAGCGTCAAGGTTGCTGAGGACGGCGAGTTGTTGCTCGCCGGCGAGCACATCTTCGTCGGCTACTGGAACAACCCGACCGCAACGGCCGAGGTGCTCGAACCGGACGGTTGGTTCCACTCAGGCGACATCGGTGAGATCGACGATCGCGGCTTCGTGCGCATCACCGGACGCAAGAAGGAGCTCATTGTCACCGCTGGTGGCAAGAACGTGGCTCCAGCGGTCCTCGAAGACCGGCTACGCAGCCATGCCCTGGTGAGCCAATGCATGGTCGTCGGCGATCAGAAGCCTTTCGTTGCAGCGGTCGTGACCTTGGATCCTGAGGCCCTTCCCATGTGGCTGAAGGTGCAGGGCAAGGACGAGGCGCTCACTCCGGCTGATCTGCTCTCCGATGCCGATGTGCTCGCCGAAATCCAAGGAGCCGTCGACTACGCCAACACCGCTGTCTCGAACGCGGAGGCAATCAAGAAATTCGTGATCGTGCCCGATGAGTGGACCGAGGAAAGCGGCCAGATGACGCCCTCTATGAAGCTCAAGCGCGGTGTAGTGCTGAAGGAATACGAAGCGCAGATCGAGCAGATCTACGCGTAGTACTGGACGCCGATTGGACTGGCGTTAACCGACTACTCGACCGATTCCGCTGAAACGGCTGGAGTACCACGGTCCCAGAATGTTGGATACCAACACCCCGGACCGCGGGTTAGCCGCATGCACCATCTTGCCGTTGCCGATGTACATGCCAACGTGGTGCGTTCCTCGTCCGAAGTAGAAGACCAGATCACCGGGCTGGGCTTGGCTCAGCGGAACGCGCCGGGTGACGGAGTACTGCGAGCGGCTGTAGTGCGGGAGTGACACTCCTGCCTGGCGCCATGCGGTCATCGTCAGGCCTGAACAATCGAATGCGTTGGGGCCGCTGGCTGCAGCGACATAGCGGTCACCGACTTGGGAGAGCGCGTACTGGACGGCTTTTGCCGCTCGACCGCTTCCGGTAAACCCGCCCCCGGAACTCGAGGACCCGCCTCCAGAACTCCCGGCATTCAACTGCGCAGCGGCGGCAGCAGCAGCGGCGCGCGCGGCTTCACGTTCCTCGCGAGCCATCTGCGCGAGGCGCTGGCGTTCTTCCTCTTCAAGGTTCGCCAGCAACCGCTCAGCATCGGCGAGTCGATCATCGGCTTCTTCCTTGGAATCCTTCATCCGGTTGCGCAGGTCCTTGGCCCGGGCTTCCTTGTCTAGGACCGCAGCCTCGGATTGGGCGAGCCGCAGCCGGGCAGTGGCCGTCTTACGCAAGGCAGCGGCTTGACCACGCTGGACGGCATCAAGCGCCGCCGCCTGGGCGAGGAATTCGTTGGGGTCTTCACTCAGCAGCACCTGCAGCGAGGTATCCAAACCACCCGAGGTGTAGGCGGCGCGGGCGAGGTCGTCGACCGCGCCGAGGATCTCGCGCATCTCGCGCCGTTCGCGGCGCACCTTGGCCTTCAGGGCATCGAGTTGCCGGCGAACCTCTTGGAGTTCGTTTCGGGCCTCGTTATAGCGCTCGGTGGCCGACTCAGCCTTGGACTCCAGGTCCATGACCTGCATACGGACTTCCTGAAGATTGGGAGCAGCATGCGCCGGAGTCGTGACAGCGCCGGTTGCGATCAATCCCCCCAAG
>DASYOJ010000342.1:0-1726 GCA_036007925.1 Candidatus Nanopelagicales bacterium | reverse complement strand
TGGGTCGATGTGGTTGTACAGCTCCGGGTTCACCTTGAGCGCTGAGGCGTGCAGACCGGCCTTGTGTGCGAAGGACGACACCCCGGCGTACGCCTGGTGGGTATCGGGCGCAATGTTGGCGATCTCCGCGATCGCGTGGGACACCCGCCGCGTTTCGGCGAGCTTGCCCTCCGGCAGGCACTCGATGCCCATCTTCAATTCCAAGTTCGCCACCACCGGGAACAGATCGGCGTTTCCGGTCCGCTCGCCGTACCCGTTCGCGGTGCACTGCACGTGCGTCACACCGGCAGACACGGCACTCACCGTGTTCGCCACTGCGCAGCCGGTGTCGTCCTGGCAGTGAATTCCGAGTCTTACTCCCGTGCGGGCCGCCACGTCGCCGATGATCTCCATCATTCCCAGCGGCAACATCCCGCCATTCGTGTCACACAGCACGCCCACGGAAGCTCCCGCTTCCGCGGCAGCGACCAACAACCGAACCCCGTAGTCCGCATCGTGTTTGTAGCCGTCGAAGAAGTGCTCCATGTCCACGAACACCCGCCGGCCCTCTCCCACCAGGAAGGCCACGGTGTCCCGGATCATCGCTTCGTTTTCCTCGAGCGTGGTCTTCAGTGCCTGCTCCACGTGCCACACATCGCTCTTGGCCACCAGTGTGATGACGGGTGCTCCCGAATCCAGAAGGGCTCGCACCTGCTGGTCGTCGGCAACAACCACTCCGGCCTTGCGGGTCGCACCGAAGGCGACGAGTTGGGCGTTCTTCAACGTCAGTTCGCTCTGCGCGCGCTGGAAGAACTCAGTGTCCTTAGGCAGCGCACCCGGCCAGCCACCCTCGATGAACCCGACGCCGTAGTCGTCGAGCAGCCGCGCTACCGCGAGCTTGTCGTTTACCGAGTACGAAATGCCCTCGCGCTGGGCGCCATCGCGCAGCGTGGTGTCGTACACGTGAAAGGCATCGCTTGGCCTTTGCAGCGAGCTGCTCATGCTTCCTTCTTCCTTCTTTCATCAAAAAAGCCCCTCGCTGGGCGAAGGGCTGCGCGTCGAGGGGATTCGACGCGCTAGGTAATGATGATGATGGTGCTGGTGTGGCGGCTGATCACGGGCCATATCCTGCCACACCCGCCGAACGGGCACTCCCCAATCGCCGAACGGGCAGTTTTGAGTCGCCGAAAGGGCAGTTTTCGCACCCCGAACGGGCGGTTTTGCGTCGCCGAAAGGGCACTCAGCTCGCTAGCCCACCGCCATGAGTTCCACACGCACATGGCACATCTCACCGATATCCAAACCTTCGGCTATCCGCATCAGGTCACCTTCACCCGAAGTAAACCGAAACTACGACGTTCAACGACGACGTCCTCGATCTCGTCAGCAACTTCGGTGGGCAACGTGACGAAGTGCCAGGCAGCATCTTCCTTCCATAACCAAACTTCGGCGTCGAAGTCCCACTCCACGACCGACTCCGGTCAGCAGATCGCATGCAGCCAGTTGTGCCGATCAGGGATCGCTCCAGTTTGGATGTCCAGCAACTCCTGGCGAAGACGCGAGGTGACCGGACCTGTCCCGCCGTCGCCCACGGTCCACGCGCCGCTGGTGCGCGATTTCACTTCTCCGACCGGCGTGATGACAGCCGCGGTGCCGCAGGCGAACACTTCGGTAATTTCTCCCGACGCACACCCGTTCTTCCAGTCATCGACGCTGATCTCGCCTTCGTCGGCGCGGATGCCCAGAT
>DASYOJ010000341.1:0-5779 GCA_036007925.1 Candidatus Nanopelagicales bacterium | reverse complement strand
TGTGTCGATGCGCTCGTGGCCAGCCCAGCGGCCCGGGCTGTCATGGGCGCGAGCGCGCGCTCGATGATCCGCGATCGAACGTGGACACGTATCGGTGATGATCTTGTGGGGCATTACCGATCTGTGCTGCGCAGGATCGATGTGGACCTGGTGGCGTGATGGTACGGATCGAGACCGCGGCCCATGTAGTCACGTCACGCGACAGCGCTACGGCATCGCGGACAGACCACCATCCACTACCAATTCCTGCCCTGTCATGAACGAAGAAGCATCACTGGCCAAAAACACTGCCGCTTGAGCTATCTCGCTGCTGCGGCCCCAGCGCGCCATCGGCACTCGGCTCAATACCGATTGCTCGGTGTTCTCATCAGACCGCAGGAAATCCGTCAGGTCGGTTTCGATCCATCCCGGTACAAGTGCATTCACGCGCACCCCCTGATGAGCGACTTCCACGGAGAGGCTGCGGGTCAAGGATGCGATCGCTGCTTTCGCGGCACCGTAATGCGACATCATTGGTGCACCGCGCAATCCAGCCACCGATCCGACGTTGATGATGACTCCGTGATCGGATTCGACCAGGTGCGAAAGCGCCTGCTGGATCAACCGGACGGTGGCGTCCACGTTGAGTGCCATCGTCTTGGTCCACCCACTCGGCCGCATAGATGCGACCGGAACCGAGAAGCTGTTGCCTCCGGCGTTGTTGACCAAAATGTCGAGTCGACCAAGCGCTGCCACGGTCTCGCTGACGAGTCGCTCGGCGGCATCTTCGTCTGTGACATCGGCGGCGAAGGCAACGGCGCGTCCGCCCGAGGCGTTGATGCCATCAGCAACCTGCTGGATGGCGTCGGGGGTGCGCGCCGCGAGCGCTACCGAGCACCCACGACCTGCGAACTCCTCCGCTATCGCCCGTCCGATGCCTCGCGAAGCACCCGTCACGAGCGCAACCCGACCGGCGAGATCCTGCGTTTCCATGGTTCCTCCCCATCGCTGCCAAGGGGCTCAGCATGGCAACGCAACCCCCGGGGGCGCAGCCGATCAGCTATCTACGGCGGCCAACGTCAGCGCGAAATCGCCATCATCGAACTGCTCCACCACACTCACCCCCGCCGCACGCATCTCAGCTGCTATCTGCGTGAGCGTGAACTTCGAGGACACTTCAACACGAATCTCCTCATCACGAGCGATGTGGCAGGTGGTCGGGCTTCCCGGCAAGGGCACGTGCATATCTGCACGAGCCCGCAACCGTAAATCCATGCGCTGTTCCCGCGCATCCCACAGCGGCACGTAATCGAAGTCGTCGACAGCCAACGAACTCCCACATTCGCTATTGACGACGTTGATCACGTTCAGCAAGAAAGCCTCGGTCACCCCAGCCGAATCGAAATAGGCATCGATTATCCGATCGAGGTCCTTCACGAGATCGGTTCCCACCAACAGATATCCGCCGAGGCCAGCAGCTCGGGCCATCCGGCGCAGGAAATCAACCCGTTCACGCGGAAAAAGATTGCCGATTGTTCCGCCGAGGAAGGACACCAACGCCGGCGGCTGCACCTGACCGACGGAAAGTTCGCCCATGAAGTCCGCAACCAGCGGCCTCATGGACAACGACGGATAGTCCGCCTGCAAGCGCTGCGTGGACTCCTCCAGCACTTCGGAACTGATATCCACCGGGACGTAGGTACGCAAAGTGCCGTTCGCCAACCCTGCATCAAGCAGGATCTGGGACTTATCCAAGACGCCGGCTCCGAGTTCGATCAATGTGCACATGCCCGTGACGTGGGCTATCTGCGCGCTGCTGGCGCGCAAGAGCGATCGCTCGGCCTCGGTCGGGTAGTACTCCGGCAATGTCGTGATCTGCTCGAACAGACGTGATCCGCGTTCGTCGTACAACACGCGCGGCGGTAAGGACTTGGGCACCTGGCTCAGCCCATGGACGATGACATCGACCAACGCAGTAGGTGACATAAGAGGAAGACAAGGAGCCGCGGTGCGGTTACCTGTTACCGCGGCCCATCAGCAAGACGGACACCGGTGAATGCCCACCGCGCATGCGGGGGGAAGAAGTTGCGGTAGGTCAAGCGGGCATGGCCACGCGGAGTGACGGATGCGCCTCCGCGCAACACCATTTGCCCGGACATGAACTTGCCGTTGTACTCCCCTATCGCTCCGTCGGGGGACTGAAAGCCCGGATACGGCAGGTAGGCAGAGGAGGTCCACTGCCAGGCGGAATCGAATACCTGCTGCAGGGGCGCGCCGGAGCCGACGCTGGCCGGGCTCGGGTGGAAACCAGTGATCTCGGCTGTGCGCGTCGGTGGCCGGATGCCACTTTCGCGGACGGCGTGCTCCCACTCGAACTCCGTGGGCAGGCGCTTGCCCGCCCAGGTTGCATACGCATCGGCTTCGTAGTGACTCACGTGCACAACCGGCTCGTCCGGGCGCACGGTGCGGGTGCCATGCAAGGTGTGCTCGAGCCAGGTGTTGCCCTCCCACTGCCAGTACAAGGGTGCGTCCCACCGCTCGGCATTGACCTTGGCCCACCCATCCGAGAGCCACAACTCGTGTCGTTCATACCCACCATCGGCGATGAACTCCATCCACTCACCGTTGGTCACCAACCGGTCAGCAAGACGGTACGGCTGCAACAGCACCGGGTGTGCGGGAGATTCGTTGTCGAAGGAAAACTGCGCGGACGAATGACCGACATCCACGACCCCACCGGAAAACTCCCGCCATTGCATCGGTGGGGCCCCGCAACTCGAACTGCGTTGCCCGGGATAGGCCACTGGCTCCAATGGGTTTTGTGACAGGACATGCTTGATGTCCATCAACAAGAGTTCTTGGTGTTGGTTCTCGTGGTGGAATCCGAGCTCGATCACACCCGCCAGCTGCTCGGCCGTGGCCGCATCCGCGCCGGCGATGAGGTCCAGCATCCGATCGTCGACATGTGCTCGGTAATCGCCCACTTCATGCGCGCCCGGGCGGGAGATGAAGCCTCGGTTGGGTCGCGGGTACCGCGGGCCGACCGTCTCGTAGTAACTGTTGAACAACGTCCAATACGTGTCTTGGAAGGCAGCGAAGCCGGGTTGGAACTCGGCAAGAACGAATGCCTCGAAGAACCACGTCACATGTGCGCGATGCCATTTGGTGGGGCTGACATCCGGCATCGTTTGGACGGTTTGATCCTCCGGACTCAGCGGCGCCGCGAGATTCTCGGTGAGGTCGCGGACTGCCTGGTACTCCTCGGCGAGGTCGCCGCCCGTCCAGCCACCACGGGTGTCGCCTGCGGGGTGCTGGCCGAGGGTTTGCTCGATTCTGGGGACGGGGTGCTCTGCAGTAGGTGCCGACATCGTGCCTCGTGCTTCGCGTGGGGTCCCTACGGCCAGGCGGTTCCTGCGCCGATGCTCAGGCTGTCCGGATCGACCCTAGCGACCCTGGCCCTGATCGCGCACCCCGCATTAGCCTTCGGCCATGACCGACCCGTCACCTACCGGAGTCATCTCCGCCCAGCCACTCGCGGAATCCCGCGGGATGGACCATCCAGCCCGTACCGGCTTGATCGGTGCAGGGATCGTGCTGGGGCGTTCCTTCCAACCGAACCTTCTCACCCGCGGCACCACCGACCAAGCGGTCATCAGCGGCGCCACCACTGCATTGGCCTATGGGATCTTTTCCTCCGCCGATGCCATCGTTGATTCCCTGGCCTCGCGCATCAGCGGCCAGGCAGATCCGGGCGCTGGCCCGCGACTCGTTGTCTCCGCGGCCATCGGCGCCCTGGGATTGGGCACTTTTGTCGGCATGCGCTGGCGCGAGCACGAATCCAAGCCGCGGGCGATGGCCCGGCTCGTCGGCCGGACCGCCGTCCTTGCTTCCGTGGCCAGCGCGGCTTCCTCGCTCACCGGCACCCGAAGCACCGGCCGCAGATGGGGTGTGGCGGCGGCAGCTGTAGCAACGGCGGGCAGTTGGTCACTCGTAGCTCCCTGGCGCGCGGCTCCTGGATCGCTGATTCGCGACGAGTCAGGACCACACACCACACCCGGGCAGCAGCGGTTCTTCGAGGACTCGGTGCGAGAGGTGGCTCCGGTCAAGATGGCGGCCATCGGTGCCGGTGTGGGCGCAACCATGTACGCGGTAGCGCGCGGGGAATCGCTCCTGACTCATGGCATGGCGCGCCTGGCCAGTGCCACCCTCGGCGGTAAACCCGAGGACCACCGCGCGTTGGGGCGTTTGACAGCCCTCGGGATGAGCTTCGCTGGCGCCTACGTCGCGTTGAACCGCGCCTCGGCTTTGCTCAGCAAGGGCGGCGGCGCCGTGGAGCCCGGAATGCACATCCCCCCGGACATCCCCGAAGTCACCGGCTGCGCCGAATCAGGCGTGGACTGGATGCGCCAAACGCGCGAGGGGGCCCGGTGGTTATCGGGCACCTTGCGCCCAGCAGAGATCACCTCGGTGATGGGCACCCATCAGGCCCGCCAGCCGATCCGGGTCTACGGGAGTTTGGACGTGGCCGAGGACCCGCACGAGCGGGTGGCCGTACTGCTGCGCGAGATCGACCGCACCCAAGCGCTCGAACGCGGGCATTTCGCGTTGTTCTCCCCCACCGGCTCGGGATACGTGAACTACGTAGCCACCGAGACCTTCGAGTACTTGACCGGCGGGGATTGCGCCTCAGCTGCCATCCAGTACTCCGTGCTGCCGTCGAGCTTCTCGTTGGGCGATGTGTCCACCGGGGTGGACCAGACCCGGATGGTGATCGACGGCATCATCGCGCGTTTGCTGGACATCGCGCCCGAGCGCCGGCCGCGCTTCTACCTGTTCGGCGAGAGCCTGGGGTCCCAGGTGAGCGAGGGCATGTTCGAGGGCACCTGGACATACGGGCTGCCCGGAGCCAAGGTCGATCACGCACTGTGGATCGGAACCCCCTCGGCAACCACGTGGCGTAAGCAGTTGTGGGGTGAGCGAACGATCACCGAAGCACCCGAGGTCGGCCCTGATCACATTTATCTGCCGCGCACGATTCGTGATTGGCGTGAGTTGCCCGCTGACCAGCGCGAGCAGGTTCGGTATCTGCTCCTGCAAAACGGCGACGACCCCATCCCGAAATTCGGCAGCCAGCTCATCTGGCGCAAACCCGACTGGCTCGGACCAGACCGACCCATCGGCGCACCGCAGGGAACCCAGTGGGTGCCCGGGGCTACCTTCTTGATGACTTTCATCGACATGCTCAACGCCCTGACTCCCACGCCCGGAGTCTTCGCCCAAGGTGGCCACGACTACCGCGAGGTACTCCCCGAGGCGATCCGCCAGACCTGGCGGCTGGCGGCAAGCGAGGAACAGATGCTCGCCATGAACCAAGCACTGCGCGAGCGTGAACTGGCCTGGGAGTTGTATCGGGACTGGTCGTCCGCACTCGCCAAGCCCGCTGACAAGAAAGACGGCGCGAAAGCGGCGGCGCTCAAGAAAGCCAGTGAATGGGTGGGCTACCCGATGGACGAGCAGCACCTGATCGATCTCGTGCGACGCTCGCTACCCGTCCGCGCTGACCTGCTCACAGACGACTAGGGCATCGACGGCCACGGCGCCGTTGGGCCCCAAGATCAACGGATTGATATCGGCTTCGACGATGGTCGGATGGTCGCCAGCCAGCCGTGAGAGCACCAACACCGTATAGACGATGGCATCGAAGGTTTCCTCGTTTGTGAGCTTGGCCAGACCCGGTGCCTTGCGCACCAGCCGCACCGCTTGATCGTGGGTGATCGGCGCCAGCGAGGTCGCGGTCAAC
>DASYOJ010000340.1:0-1955 GCA_036007925.1 Candidatus Nanopelagicales bacterium | reverse complement strand
GGCTGCGCACACCGCGATCGAGTACAGCGAAGCGCTCGATGAAGGTGGTGCGGGCCTAGGCTTGAAGCTCAAGCATGGACTGTTCGACAAACTCGTCTACAAGAAGCTACGAGCCGCCATGGGTGGCCAGGTCGAATGGGCGGTTTCCGGTGGAGCCCCGCTCGGAGCTCGGCTCGGACACTTCTTCCGGGGAATCGGCATCACCGTGCTCGAGGGCTACGGTCTGACCGAGACTTCCGCGGCAACAACCGTTTCGCGCCCGGATGCCATCGAGATCGGGGCAGTCGGCCAGCCGTTCCCCGGTGCCAGCGTCAAAGTGGCCGAGGACGGCGAGTTGTTGCTCGCCGGCGAACACATCTTCGTCGGCTATTGGAACAACCCGACCGCAACGGCCGAAGTGCTTGAACCGGACGGTTGGTTCCACTCAGGCGACATCGGTGAAATCGACGATCGCGGCTTCGTGCGTATCACCGGACGCAAGAAGGAACTCATTGTCACCGCTGGTGGCAAGAACGTGGCTCCAGCGGTCCTCGAGGACCGGCTACGCAGCCATGCCCTGGTGAGCCAGTGCATGGTCGTCGGCGATCAAAAGCCTTTCGTTGCAGCAGTCGTGACCTTGGATCCCGAGGCCCTTCCCATGTGGCTGAAGGTGCAAGGTAAGGACGAGGCGCTCACTCCGGCTGATCTGATGACCGATGCCGATGTGCTCGCCGAGGTACAAGGCGCCGTGGACTACGCCAATACCGCTGTCTCGAACGCTGAGGCGATCAAGAAATTCGTGATCGTGCCCGATGAGTGGACCGAGGAAAGCGGCCAGATGACGCCCTCTATGAAACTCAAGCGCGGTGTCGTGCTGAAGGAATACGAAGCGCAGATCGAGCAGATCTACGCGTAGTACTCGACGCCGATTGGACCGGCGTTAACCGACTACTCGACCGATTCCACTGAAACGGCTGGAATACCACGGTCCCAGAATGTTGGAAACTAACACTCCGGACCGCGGGTTAGCCGCATGCACCATCTTGCCATTGCCGATGTACATGCCGACGTGGTGCGTTCCTCGTCCGAAGTAGAACACCAAGTCGCCGGGTTGGGCTTGGCTCAGCGGAACGCGCCGGGTGACGGAGTACTGGGAGCGGCTGTAGTGCGGAAGTGACACTCCTGCCTGCCGCCATGCGGTCATCGTGAGACCCGAGCAATCGAATGCGTTGGGGCCGCTGGCTGCAGCGACGTACCGATCGCCCACCTGGGCTAGTGCGTACTGCACCGCCTTGGCCGCCCGTCCGCTTCCAGTAAACCCGCCCCCGGAACTTGAGGACCCGCCTCCAGAATTCCCGGCATTCAACTGGGCAGCGGCGGCAGCAGCAGCAGCGCGCGCGGCTTCACGTTCCTCGCGCGCTAGTTGCGCAAGGCGCTGGCGTTCTTCCTCTTCAAGGTTCGCCAGCAACCGCTCAGCATCGGCGAGGCGATCATCGGCTTCTTCCTTGGAGTCCTTCATCCGGTTGCGCAGATCCTTCGCGCGCGCTTCCTTATCCAGAACCGCCGCCTCAGACTGGGCCAACCGCAGCCGGGCAGTGGCCGTCTTTCGCAAGGCAGCGGCTTGACCACGCTGAACGGCATCAAGTGCCGCCGCCTGGGCGAGGAATTCGTTGGGGTCTTCACTCAGCAGCACCTGCAGCGAGGTATCCAAACCACCCGAGGTGTAGGCGGCGCGGGCGAGGTCGTCCACCGCGCCGAGGATCTCGCGCATCTCGCGCCGCTCGCGGCGCACCTTGGCCTTCAGGGCATCAAGCTGCCGGCGAACCTCTTGGAGCTCGTTTCGGGCCTCGTTATAGCGCTCGGTGGCCGACTCAGCCTTGGACTCCAGGTCCATGACCTGCATACGGACTTCCTGAAGATTGGGAGCAGCATGCGCCGGAGTCGTGACAGCGCCGGTTGCGATCAATCCCCCCAAG
>DASYOJ010000339.1:0-9533 GCA_036007925.1 Candidatus Nanopelagicales bacterium | reverse complement strand
AGCCGCCTTCTTCACTGGTGCCTTCTTCACTGGCGCCTTCTTGGCCGGCGCCTTCTTGGCCGGCGCCTTCTTCACTGGCGCCTTCTTGGCCGGTGCCTTCTTCACTGGCGCCTTCTTGGCCGGTGCCTTCTTGGCCGGTGCCTTCTTGGCCAGTGCCTTCTTGGCCGGTGCCTTCTTCGCAGCCGCCTTCTTGGCCAGTGCCTTCTTCGCCGGTGCCTTCTTCGCCGGTGCCTTCTTTGCCGGTGCCTTCTTCGCAGCCGCCTTTTTCACCGGTGCCTTCTTTGCCGGTGCCTTCTTCGTAGCTCGCGCGGCCATCACAGCCCCCTCGTCCTACCCAGGGTGCATCGCGGCCCTCGCGACACCTGCCAACCTGGGCATCGGGGAATGCTAGGGCTGTCCGTCAACTCACGGGCCATCGGCACGCCGACACCCCCGCACTATCCTGCCCGCTGGACAGGAGGCGCCATGTATAACGCCGTGCCCGCGCAGGTTGACCTGCCGGCCATGGAGCGAGCGATCTTAGATTTGTGGGATCGCGAAGCGGTTTTCGCGCGCACGCTCGAGGGATCGGCCGACCGCCCCCTGTGGACCTTCTATGAGGGCCCTCCCACTGCTAACGGCACTCCTGGTGCCC
The DNA here is from genome assembly GCA_036007925.1 of Candidatus Nanopelagicales bacterium. Classification (GTDB taxonomy): domain Bacteria; phylum Actinomycetota; class Actinomycetes; order S36-B12; family S36-B12; genus S36-B12. The sequence continues at coordinate 8,899 of DASYOJ010000339.1, read as the reverse complement.
ACCACGTCGAAGCGCGGGTGTTCAAGGACATTTTTCCGCGATACCGGACGATGAAGGGGTATTTCGTCCCGAGACAAGCCGGCTGGGACTGCCACGGACTCCCCGTGGAACTGGCCGTCGAGCGCGAACTGGGGTTCAGCGGCAAACAGGACATTGAGGATTTCGGCATCGCCGAATTCAACGCCAAGTGCAAAGAGTCGGTCTTACGCCATGTCGATGAATTCACTCAGATGAGCCGGCGCATGGCGTTTTGGGTTGATACCGATTCCGCGTACTGGACGATGAACTCCGACTACATCGAAAGTGTCTGGTGGTCGTTGAAGTCAATCTTCGACGCCGGACTGCTTGTCCAAGACCACAGAGTCGCGCCGTATTGCCCACGATGCGGAACCGGTTTGAGCGACCACGAACTAGCACAGGGCTACGAGACCGTCGTGGATCCCTCGGTTTACGTACGTTTTCCCGTCACTGATCCCAGGCTTCTGGAACGTCACCAGGACCTAGCACTGCTGGTCTGGACGACAACCCCGTGGACCCTGGTGTCCAACACCGCCGTGGCCGTCCGCCCGGATGCGACCTACGACATCGTCGAACGAGCAAACGGTGAACGACTCCTTCTCGTTCGCGAGCGCATCGAGGGGGTGTTCGGTGACGAAGAGGTTGAGGTTGTGGAATCTCTTATCGGCTCCGAACTGGAGAACGTGACATACCAACGTCCGTTTGACCTCATAGACATCCCCGAAGCACATTTTGTGGTCCTGGCCGACTATGTCACCACGGACGATGGAACCGGACTGGTCCATCAAGCACCCGCTTTCGGTGCGGACGACCTCATCACATGCCGGGCATACGGACTTCCCGTCATCAACCCCGTCAAGGCCGACGGCCATTTCGACGATGGTGTCTCGATGGTCGGGGGTCTTTTCTTCAAAAAGGCAGACGAGACACTCACCCACGATCTCGACAGCCGCGGCCTACTGTTTCGTCGAGACCCTTACGAGCACTCGTACCCGCACTGTTGGCGATGCCATACGCCCTTGTTGTACTACGCACAACCGTCCTGGTACATCAGAACCACTGCCATCAAGGACGATCTTCTTGCGGAGAACGAAAAGACCAATTGGCATCCCGAAACCATCAAGTGGGGGCGTTACGGCGATTGGCTCACCAACAACGTGGATTGGGCGCTGTCCCGTAACCGCTACTGGGGCACGCCGCTACCAATCTGGCGATGCGCGGCCGGCCACCTGACGGCAGTGGGCTCCTTGTCTGAGTTGTCAACTCTTGCCGGCTTGGATGTCACGAGTGTGGACCCCCACCGACCATTCGTTGACGACATCACGGTTGTTTGTCCGCAGTGCAGCGACACTGCCTACCGGGTCCCGGAAGTCATCGACTGTTGGTACGACTCCGGGGCTATGCCCTTCGCAGCACTCGGTTACCCGCATCACAACACTGAGCGCTTTAAGGCGCAATACCCTGCGGACTTCATTTGTGAGGCTATTGACCAGACACGCGGCTGGTTCTACTCGCTGATGGCTATTGGGACTTTGGTATTCGGTCGATCGTCGTACAAGAACGTCGTGTGCCTGGGTCATATCCTCGATGAGGACGGCCGCAAGATGAGCAAGCACCTGGGCAACGTTCTCGAACCTATCCCCTTGATGGACGACCACGGCGCCGACGCTGTGCGTTGGTTCATGCTGGCCTCCGGGTCACCGTGGCAAGCCCGACGTGTTGGGCACGCAGCCATCGCGGATGTCGTGCGACGCACACTTCTCACCTACTGGAACACCGTGTCCTTCCAGGCTCTCTACGCCCGTACCGCCGGCTGGCAGCCCACCGATGAAGCTCCACCTCCTGACGAACGCCCCGCCATCGACCAATGGGTGCTGTCTGCTGCAGGGCGGCTCGCGCGTGATGTCGACACGGCTTTGGACGAATTTGATACCCAACGCGGCGGCCGAATCCTCGCCTCGTTCATCGAAGACCTTTCTAACTGGTACGTGCGCCGCTCTAGACGCCGCTTTTGGGATGGGGACCCTGCCGCGCTGGCGACTTTGCACGAAGCGCTCCGGATCGTGACCTTGTGCCTTGCTCCGTACACCCCGTTCATCACCGAGCAGGTCTGGCAAGACCTCTTTCGGACCACTGACGATGATGCTCCGGTCTCTGTGCATTTAGCGACCTGGCCCACCGTGGCGGAGTCCGCGATTGATGACACCCTCGAGCACAACATGGCGCTCATCCGCTCTGTTGTGGAACTCGGTCGTGCCGCCCGCGCATCCAGCAATATTCGAACCAGGCAGCCCCTTTCCCGAGCGCTGGTCTCAGCCCCTGGCTGGACGCACGTGCCAGATGAGCTGATCACTGAAGTAAGTGACGAGCTGAATGTGCGATCTGTAGAGCAACTCGATTCCCAGGCGGGATTGGTCGACTTCTCCGTCAAGGCGAACTTCCGTGAACTCGGTCGGCGCTTTGCCAAAGCCACTCCATCGATTGCCGCTGCCATAGCCGCCAGCGATCCGGTTGACCTGGTCCACCGACTGCGCTCGACAGGTTTCGCCACACTTTCTGTTGATGGCGAAGAAGTCGAGATCAAACCCGATGACGTCATCGTGACCGAATCACCACGTGAAGGCTGGGCAGTAGCCAGCGATGCTGACCAATCAGTGGCACTCGATTTGCTCATTGACGAGAGCCTTCGTCAAGCTGGCCTCGCACGCGAGATTATTCGCGCTGTTCAAGAAGCCCGCAAAAAGGCCGGTTTCCATATCACCGATCGCATCACCTTGAACTGGGCCTCGAACGACTCGGATGTGCAAGCGGTATTCACCGATTTCGGTTCGGAAATCGCCAGCGAGGTACTCGCCCTGGAGATCCGCGAAACTACACAAGGGTCGGCAGACACGATTATCACCGACGTGCCCGTCGATCTGACAATTGCGCGTGTCGAGGCCTAGTCGCCAGAACCGGGAAGCTTCACGGAATCTACGAGATCTAGTTGACGCTCAAGCATCGTGCGTACTTCATCGCGGATGCGCCTGAACTGCTCGACGGTCTCGTTCGAGAGTTCCGCACCGCCTGAAGCTGGCACGAGGATGGGGTTCTCAGCAGTGGTTTCCACATCGGGCACATCAACCACGATGGTGTCACGCTCGGGGCTGGCGCCCACGGCATCAGAGAGTGCGCGGGCCTGCTCAAGTTCACCTTGCAATGACTCCAAACGCGATTGGACCTGCTGGATTTGAGAGCGCAACGCCTCCGCCTCATCTTGGGCTTGCTGACAATTGATCGAATAGGCAGTTATTGACTTTTCAACGCGATCGAGGAACTCATCAACTTCGGATATGTCGTACCCAGCCTTCAGGCGAGTAGTGCCAAAGCGCACTTGCCTTACGTCACTCGCAGTCACGTCCACGTTATTGACCCTAGAGCAAGACGACGAAATTGATCAGCAACTGCACGCCCAGAATCAAGACCAAGAAAGCAAGATCCAACGAGACGCTACCCAAGCGCAGCGGCGGGATGACCTTGCGGAGGGCTCGAAGCGGCGGATCGGTAATCGAGTACACGAACTCCGCGATCAGCAAGATGGGCCCTCGAGGTTCCCAGGATCGAGCGAAAATACGAACAAAATCAAAAACAAGCCGGGCGATGAGGACGAGCCAATACAGCCACAAAACCGTAGCTAGGGCCTGGCCGATGATGCTCACGGCGCCAACACTCCCCTGGTGGGTCGATCAACGGACGGGTGGATCAACTTTGGTTGAAGAAACCATCTTCGGCTATCTGAGCTCGCGCTTGATCACCGAGGTCCACATTCGCCGGTGAGAGCAAGAAGACCTTCCCGGTGATGCGTTCGATAGTTCCGTGGAGCCCGAACACCAGTCCAGCGGCGAAATCAATGATCCTCTTGGCGTCAAGGTCATCCATGTCACCCAGGTTCATAATGACCGGGACGCCTGAACGGAACTCCTCGCCGATTCGGCGGGCATCGTTATACGAACGCGGATGGATGGTTTCGATCCGACTGAGATCGCCCACAGGAATTCCCCGCCCAGGCATCGGCGAACTGGTGGGTAGGCGCTCTGGACCACCATCGGGCCGCACGGTGCGCACCGACCGCGGCTCACTGATGGGGCGCACGCTGCGTACCGCGTATGCCTCCTCTTCCTCCTCGACGTCATAGCGGTCGCGAAACCCCCGGCGGGAACGTTCTTCCTTGCGTTCCCTCCGGCTTTGGCGCTCGGGTTCCTCGTAGTCGTCGTAGTCGTCGTAGGTGTCGTCTTCGACCAACCCGAGGTACACCGCCATCTTGCGCATCGCACCGGCCATGGCGTACCTCCTTCATCGTGTTCGCCCGCTGGACGGGCCTTCGTGCGAGCCATGCCCGCACAGGACGTCTAGACGCTACTGCACGCGAGGGCGCTGCCCGAGTACCGCGCCTCCGATCCGGACTTGTGTCGCTCCGGCTCGGATGGCCTCTTCTAGGTCACCGCTCATCCCTGCGGAGATGACTCGTGCATCCGGGTGGTCCTGACGCAACACACGAGCGATCTCGGCCAAAGTCTCGAAGGCCTGAACCGGGTCGACCCCAGAATCGGGGTGCGGGGCAACGGCCATGACACCACCCAGGCGCACAGCCGGACCTGCTTGCTGGACCGCCTGGGCGATATCGGGGATATCGCCTGGGTGAGCTCCACCCCGGTCAACCTCCCCAGGGCCATCAAGGCTCACCTGGATCAGGACGTCCACCGGCCCCCCTCCCAGCTCACTGCGACGCTGCGCCCCCGCGGCCAACCGAGGGACCAAGGACTCCCGATCCACCGACTCCACGACATCGGCCCATTGCGCTACCGAGGCCGCCTTGTTGCTTTGCAGGCGCCCGATCATGTGCCAACGCACGTCCGGCGCGTCCACTTCGCTGCGCTTCGCCTTCGCCTCTTGATCCCGATTCTCCCCTACGTCGCGCACGCCTAACTCGGCCAACACTTGAACATCGGTCGCAGGAAAGGTCTTCGTCACCACGACGAGAGTCACATCATCGGTGCGCCCGGCAGCCAGTTTGGCTCGATCGATGCGGGCCCGCACGGCAGCGAGGTTTTCCTTCAGCTGCTCGCGCCGCATGGGGTCAGCACTCATAGGGAAGCCACCATCAGTGCATGACGGCCCGTTCGTGCTTGCGGCCCCCAGTGATCAACGGCGCGGCGGAGGCTGAACCACTGATCTTGTTCATAGGTGCAGCCGAATTCGGCACGAACGCTCACGTCGTGTTCAGCCAACGAAGCAAGCACACCCGCACCGATATCGATTCCCCACAACTGATTCCCGCCTTCCTGATTTCGGACCAAGGCGCAAGACGCCACTGAAGCCGAACAAGATGCCTGAACCTGCTCCCATCGATCTACGGAAACTTGATAGCAGTCTCCGCAGATAGCTGGGCCGAGGACCGCAGCCACGGAAACAGCCCCGGAATCCCGCATCTCCTGCAGCGTGGCCCCGACCACATCGGTAACCAATCCGCGCCAGCCGCAATGCACGACCGCAACCACCACGGTGCCGTTCTTGCGTTGCGCACTGAGTCCGAGTACGGCGCAATCGGCTCCCATCGCCGCAAGCCCCAAACCCGGGGTGTCGGTGATCAGCGCATCTCCCACCGTTACCTCATCACCCGAAGAAACCCACTGCACGCGGGCTCCATGTTCGGCTTTCACAAATGCGACATCACGAATTCCGGAAAGCGACGCGGCCAACGAACGTCGATTAGCTGCCACCGCGTGTGGATAGTCACCGACATGGTCGGCCATATTCGCTTGCGCGAACTCAGCCTCACTGCGGCCACCAAATCGCGTACTTAGACGCCACCGCGCTCCTGGCATCACGCCGCCCTCCACCCGTAGGTCGGGGAAGTCCCTACCCGTGGATGGCAACTGCGCCCCTAGATCCGAAGGCGCCATCACCCTGCCTCACTACTTGAGAAAGTCGGGTACGTCCAGATCGTCGCCGGCATCTTCAAATACCACCGTCCGGGGTTGCTGCACAGTGGGGATGTCTCCTGTCGAGTCGGTTGCTGCCACCACCGGTGCGGCTCTCTTCACTGGTGGTTCACCACCTTCGAAACCAGCCGCAATAACCGTCACCCGAACTTCATCACCCAAGGTGTCATCGATCACTGCGCCGAAGATGATGTTCGCTTCCGGATGGGCCGCATCACTTACCAACCGCGCAGCCTCGTTGATCTCGAATAGACCTAGGTCGCTGCCGCCCGATACCGACAGCAAGACACCGTGAGCACCATCTATACCTGCTTCCAGGAGTGGGCTTGAGATGGCCTTTTCCGCCGCCTGCATCGCCCGATCCTCCCCGCGAGCGGACCCGATACCCATGAGAGCAGAGCCCGCGGCATGCATGACGCTCTTGACGTCGGCGAAGTCCAAGTTGATCAACCCAGGCGTTGTAATCAGGTCGGTGATTCCCGACACGCCCTGCAGCAGCACGTGGTCTGCTTGACGGAAGGCGTCGATGACGCTGATCTCCCTGTCGGCCAACGACAACAGCCGGTCATTCGGAATAACAATCAATGTATCGACCTCGGCACGCAAGTCCTCGACACCCTGGTCGGCCTGGACCTGGCGACGCCGGCCCTCGAAGCCGAAGGGACGTGTGACGACACCGATGGTCAAGGCACCCAAAGACCGAGCCACCTTGGCAACGACAGGTGCGCCGCCGGTACCGGTGCCACCACCTTCACCGGCCGTAACGAACACCATGTCGGCACCTTGCAGGACTTCTTCGATCTCCTCGATGTGGTCCTCCGCCGCTTTGCGGCCCACCTCAGGGTTCGCCCCTGCACCAAGACCGCGCGTCAGTTCACGACCGATGTCCAATTTCACGTCGGCATCACTCATCAACAAAGCTTGAGCATCGGTATTGATGGCGATGAACTCCACGCCTTTGAGACCGACTTCGATCATCCGGTTAACGGCGTTCACACCACCGCCGCCAATTCCGACGACCTTGATAACGGCCAAGTAGTTCTGGGGAGCTGCCACAGCTCGTCCTTTCATTCGCGCCGGCACGAGGGGGCGCACCGGCTGGTACGGCCGCGGCGGGAAAGTCTCAACCTTTACTTAAGGTGGAAACCTGGACCCTGCCAAAGCCGGCGGGAGAGTAGACCGTGGTGCGGGTGTGACGCAAGGTGAAACCACCCCAAAATTCGAAAATCTTGTGACCGAACGCGAGGTCAGTCTTTTGGACCCTTTTCATTGAAGGTTGTCGGCAGCTGCGGGGCGCTGACGTCATACCCGCGCGCTCGTCGCGGCAACAGCGCCAACAGCACCTCCGCCTTGAACTCAGCCTCCTGCGCATTGCCCCAGCGCACCACAGCGTCGTTACCCAATTTCAGGCGGATGTCATCAGGACTTACCGCCTGAACCTCGCGAACGCGCCGTTCAATCTCCGGCGGAATCGAGGCGATGACGTCCACAGCCTCGGCGATCGCGCCCGGTTCTCCCCGGATCACCGGATCGGTCAGCCACAGACCCCCGGGAGGATCGAACACCACGCCATCGGCATCGACTCCCTGGCGAATCGGTTCGCCGTCAGGATCGAAGGGGTCCTGCGATTCCACCACTGCCACTGGCACGCGCTCGGTGACGGCCAACACGATCGACTGTGGCCAAGCTCGCCGAACCTCCACCGATTGCACCCAGGGCAACGCCTCAACCCGCAGCCCAGCGCCATCAGAATCCACACGTGCAAGTGCGGTGCCTAGCGGAATAGCAGCAGCATTAACCACTTGTGAAGTGCCATCTACTGCTGCTTCCTCAGTCAGGCCCACAACACTCACCTCGCGGACGGACAACACGGAAGAGAAGAAGACCATCCAGATGATGAGCGCGACGACTGCGAGTAAGGAAAGTACCGACAACACTTGCAATCGACGCCGCAGCTGCTCGCGTGCCAGGTGTCGGTCCGCGATAGGGCGTCGTCGCGGCAGTAGCCGGCGGACGAGCTGCCCGATCCGCCGGATTCCGCTCTCAACTCGCGGAGCGTCTTCGGTGCGAGCCCCATCACGTGACCCACGAAACCGCGCAGCATTTTCCTGTTGGGGTGTAGGAGTTTTCATAGCCGATCCCTCAGGATCTCCAGCACTTCACTTCCCAGCATGCCGATATCGCCCGCTCCCAGAGTCATCACCAGATCCCCTGGTTGCGCATGTTCCACGAGGACGCCTGCCACTGCTGTCCAGGACGGTTCAAAGACGACACATTCGGACGGCAGTGGGACGTGGGCAGCCAAGGTCTGTCCGCTGGCGCCGGGGATGGGCTGTTCCCCTGGAGCAAAGACCTCCAGCACAACGGCCACATCAGCCAAACCCAACGCAGCACCGAACTCCCGAACGAACATGGCAGTTCGGTAGTAGTGGTGGGCCTGAAACGCGACAACCACCCGACCATCCCCCACCACTTCACGAGCAGCACGCAGCGTTGCCTCGATCTCTGTCGGGTGGTGGGCGTAGTCATCAAAGACTCTCACTCCCCCCACTTCACCCTTAAAATCAAAGCGTCGTCGGGTGCCGGAGAAACCTTCCAGGCCCTGACGCACGTCCTGAGCGGAATAACCCAAGCCGGTGGCCGCCGTGTATGCCGCAAGCGCATTCAACGCGTTATGACGACCAGGAACCTGCAATTGAACGCGACCTTGACGAACACCTGCATCGACGATGTCGAACATCCAGCCGAGCTCACCTCGTTGCACATCGACCATGCGTACGCTCGCTTCATCGCTTTCCCCGTACGTTCGAACATCGACACCGGATTCCTGTAGCCGCTTTGCGAGCAATCGCGCACCGGGATCGTCCGCGCAGGTAACGACGAATCCTCCCGCTTTCCCT
>DASYOJ010000338.1:0-4911 GCA_036007925.1 Candidatus Nanopelagicales bacterium | reverse complement strand
ACCGCTACCTGCAGGTGAGCACAGTTGGTGCCACTCACCGCCCCAGTTTGCGGCCACTGCCCCTCCGGCAGCACGGTGATGAAAGGTTCATGACCGTAGGCACTCTCGAGGACGGTGCGTGGATCGCCAGTACCGGTGAGCATTGCGGTGCAGGTCGCGACGATGCCGCGGGGCATCGGGGCCAACATCGGCGTGAAGGACAACGTGACATCCCCTGCCTCCCAGCCACCAGCCGCAGCAATGGACTGCTCCATCTCCGGCGTGTGCTGGTGCGTTCCGCCGACCTTGTAAGCGGCCATCGAACCCATGACGCTCGTTGCGAGCAGGGAATCGCTGGCCTTGCGCCCGGCGCCGGAGGTTCCCGAGGCGGCAACAACCACGATGTCGGTTGGTTCGATCGCACCAGCCTGGACAAGCGGTGCAAGGCCAAGGGCCACGGCCGTTGGATAGCAGCCCGGGTTTGCGACCCTTGTTGCGTCGCGGACTTGCTCCCGGGCCCTAGGAAGTTCAGGCAGGCCGTAGGTCCAAGTGCCAGCGTGTTCCCCGCCGTAGAAAGTAGCCCACGCATCTGTGCTGCGGAGTCGGAAGTCCGCACCGAGATCGACGATCAATGTCTCCGGCGCCAACTGGGCAGCAAGGGCCGCAGATTCCCCGTGCGGGAGCGCGAGGAACACTAGATCGGACTGGTCGAGGATGTCCGCGGTCGTTTCATCGAGAATCAGACCGGCCCACGAGGTGCCGGCGAATTGCGGGTGGACAGCCGCCACGGTCTCCCCGGCCCGGCCGGCAGCGCACGCCGCGGTGAGATCGAAGTCCGGATGCTGGGCGAGGTAACGCAGGAGTTCTCCCCCGGCGTAGCCCGAAGCCCCGGCAACCGCAACACTGGTCATGTGTTGATTATACGCATACGCGCATATTGGCTCAGAGGGGCATTCACCAAGATTTCATTCAATGACTGTTGAACCATTTGGCCAGTTAAGGGGAGGATGCTTCCGTGTCAGCGCAGTGGGGTTCACGGGCCGCGGTGCACGCAGTCTTGGCCGACGAGAACCGGCTCGCGGTACTGCACCACGTTGCTCTGGGCGATCGCACCCCCAAGGAGATATCCGGGGCGCTTGATATTCCGCAGCCGCTGTTGTCCCATCACCTAAAGGTGCTCACCGAAGCCGGGCTTATCGCGCGCACTCCTTCCGAACATGATCGCCGCCAGCACTTCGTGACGCTGCGCACCGGCGCCTGGGGCTTCCTAGATCGGGAGTGGATGCGTGCGCAAGTTGGGGAATCGAAACGCCGTGTGGTGTTCGCTTGCACGCAGAACTCCGCTCGATCGGTCTTGGCATCGGCGCTGTGGACCCAGCGCACTCGCACACTGAGCGCCGCGGGTGGAACGAGCCCGGGTGCCCGTATCCACCCAAGTACCCGCCGGGTTGCCCGCAGACACGAACTGTCGCTGTTGCAGCGCCGTCCGATTGCGCTGTCGGAAGTGCTCAGGCAAGACGATTTGCTCGTCACCGTCTGCGACGCCGCGGATGCACAGTTGACGAATCACCCCCATCGACTGCATTGGTCAATCCCCGACCCGGCCACCAGCCCCGACCCTGTCGCGTTCGACCGGGTGCTGGCCACGCTGAACGAACGCATCGACCGCCTCGAAGCAGCACTGACACCACCCCGAGAGGAAAGGACGAACGATGGATGAGAACAACACCGAGCCGCGCGAGCTGAGCGTCGAGCAACAAGCCGCACTCAACACAGCAGCCGCACGACTGCTGGGAGATTTTGAGGGCACCTTCAATCAAGAAACGATCGAACGGTTCCTATATTCCTCCTACGACGACTTCGCCGGCCGCGCCACGATCCACACCTGGCTACCACTGCTGGCCGAGCGGTTCGCTCGCCAGCGACTGCAGGCATTGGCCAAGGTCGAAGGCAAGAGCGACGATGCTCAACCCACCGTGCTGTTCTTGTGCGTGCACAACTCCGGGCGCAGTCAGATGGCGATGGGCTGGTTCCAAGCGATGGCCGGCGATCGCGCCGTTGCCTGGTCGGGCGGTTCAGAACCGAGCAGCCAGGTGAATCCGGCCGCTATCGAAGCCATGGCCGAGGTTGGAATCGACATCACCAACGAGTTCCCCAAGCCGTGGACCGATGAGATCGTGCGCGCCGCCGATGCGGTCATCACCATGGGCTGCGGTGATGCGTGCCCGATCTTCCCCGGCAAGCGTTATGAAGACTGGGTACTCGAAGATCCGCAGGGTCTGGATGTGGCCTCGGTCCGTCCGATTCGCGACGAGATCAAGGGCCGCATCGAGGAACTGCTGGAATCCTTGGGTATCCCCGCGCAGGAGGCGAGCGTCCGCAGCTAGCGCAGGCGCGCTCCGAACCGATCCACCGCCGCGTCGATGGCGCCTTGCCGGGCCTGCGCAATCTCCTCGGCGGCCAGGGTTCGGTCCGGGGCGCGAAAGCGCAGCGCGAAGGCAAGTGACTTGTGGCCCTCGGGTACTTGGTCTCCGGTGTAGACATCGAACAAGGCAGCTGACTCGAGCAACTCCCCTGCACCTTCGACGATCACCTGTTGCACATCGGCGGCGCTGACATCCACGGGTAGAACCAGGGCGATGTCCTCCTTGGCAACCGGGTGCGTGGAGAAGTCCGGGGCGGGCCGCACCTCAGGGCTGGCGGCGATCAGCGCGGTGATGTCCACCTCTAGTGCGCAGGCACGGGCAGGTAGACCCCAGGCTTCGATGACCGCGGGGTGCAATTCGCCTGCGACTCCAACGGCCTGACCATCGATGCGCACCTCGGCGCAGCGGCCTGGATGGAAGGCGGGGTCGTTTCCGGTTGCAGTAGTGACCGCTACACCGAGCAGATCGGCCAGAGTCTGCGCGGTGGCAACGGCATCGGCCCAGATGGCCGGCTGAGCTGGGCCTTGCCAACTCTTGGATTCCCGGTTCCCGCACCACACGGCGGCCAGGTGCAGAGGCTGGTCGGGCAGCAGGCCCTGAAGTTGTTGCCATTGCTCATCGCTGGGTCGCTCGGTGACACCAGGACGCGGCGGGTTCACACCGCCAGCGCTACCCAGGAAGACCGACCCGAGTTCGAAGAGCGCGAGATCGTCGTGGCCGCGACCCACATTGCGCTGGGCTGCATCGAGCAAGGTGGCCAAGATCGCCCCACGCAGTTTGGGTTGCTCATCGGAAAGCGGGTTGGCCAGCGTGGGAGTGGTGCGGCGGGGGTCGTCGTTGTTCCAGCGCAATGCATCGGAATCGGAGTCGGAGGTGAACGGGTACGTCAGCACTTCGGTCAGTCCACGGGCGGCGAGCACAGTTCCGATACGCCGGCGCAAACGCTGCGCGTGGGTGAGCCCGTGCCCGGCTGGGGCAGTGGGCAGCGTGCTCGGCAAAGTGGCGTAGCCGACCAGGCGAACCACCTCTTCAACGAGATCAGCCGGGTCGGTGAGGTCCGGTCGCCACGTGGGTGGGGTGACGAGCAAATCTGAGTCGTCTGCTTCGTCTTCTTCGATCTCGCAGCCGATGGCCAGGAGTTTGTCCACAGTGGTCTGCGCAGTGATAGTCATGCCGGCGACCTGGGCGGGCAGATCGCGCGCGATCCGAATGGAACGGTCGGGCATGGGTGCCTCAACCGCAGTCATTCCTTGATAGGTGCCGCCGGCGAGATCGACGAGCAACTCAGCACCGCGCGCTGAAGCGATAGGTGCGAGGGCACGGTCGATGCCGCGCTCGAAGCGGCGACTGGCCTCACTGGTGAGTTTGTGTCGGCGTCCCATCCGAGCGACAACTTCAGGGGCGAAGAAGGCGGCTTCGAGCGCAATGTTCACGGTTGAATCACCGATCTCAGTTTCGGCGCCACCCATGGTGCCGGCTAGGCCGATCGGTCCGCGATCATCACGAATTGTCAGATCCGAGGCGTCGAGTTCACGCTCGATGTGGTCGATGGTCTTCAGGAGCTCCCCCGATTGCGCGCGACCGGCGCGCACGGTGCCTTGCAGTGTGTCCAGATCGAAGGCGTGCAGCGGTTGACCAAGTTCGAGCATGACGTAGTTGGTGATGTCCACCGCGAGTGAAACCGAACGCATGCCGCTATCGCGCAGCCGGTTGACCATCCATTGCGGCGTGGGTCGCGACGGATCGATGCCGGTGATGGTGCGCATCGTGAACAGCGGACAAGCATCGAGGTCATCGGATGCGCAGTGCGCCGGTGGGCGTTCATCAGCCGGGGCGGGTAACTGCTCGTCGCGATCGGCTGGATCGGTGAATGGCAGGTTGTAGGCGATGGCTACCTCGCGGGCGATGCCGCGAGCACTGAGCGCATAGCCCCGGTCAGGGGTAATGGCGATGTCCAGGACCTCGTCCCCGGCACCGAGTACGTGCGCGGCGTCAGTACCAGGCGCGGCGGTGTCGGGGGCGAGGACGATGATCCCGGCGTGATCCTCACCGAGGCCGAGCTCACGTTCGGAGCAGATCATGCCGTCGGAGACGTGCCCGTAGGTTTCGCGCGCGGTGATGGTGAAGTCGCCAGGCAGGGTTGTCCCCGGCGGGGCAACAACAACGAGGTCACCAGCGGCGAAGTTGCGGGCTCCGCAGATGATGCCGCGAGCCTGGTCGGCGCCGATATCGACCTGGCACCAACGGATCGGCTTCTTGAACTCGGTGAGTTCCTCGATCTCCAGAACCTTGCCAACCACTATCGGTCCACTCAGCCCCTCGCCCACCGTCTCGACCGTTTCAACTTCCAGCCCTGCATTGATCAGGTGCTCGGCGACGTCGCGTCCTGTTTGCCCAGTGGGAACGTCGACGAGTTCGCGGATCCAGGACAAGGAGATACGCATCAGGCATCGACTCCGAACGCTCGAGTGAAGCGAACATCACCCTCGACCATGTCGCGCATATA
>DASYOJ010000337.1:0-1753 GCA_036007925.1 Candidatus Nanopelagicales bacterium | reverse complement strand
GGCACCATCGGCGTAGGCGTACGCACCCAGCACGAAGGGTTGGTCGATCTGTCCGAGCCAGGTGCGGATCTCCGGCGTTCGGGTGATCAGGTTTGTTCCGGCAGCGGCGCAGATAGTTGGGTCGTCGTCGGGGTGAACATCGCCCTCGACAACAAAAGGTGGAGTTCCATCGGGTGCGAGTTCGATCGGAATGCGCAAACTCCCCGGTGTGCTCCGGGTGATGCTGACCAATCGTTCCCAAATTGCTGGTGAGGGCAGATCGATGGCATGCACTCGCGCTCCCCAGCGCAGGAGTGAACGGGTGGGTGCCATTTCCGCACCGGCGCCGAGCAAAGCGATATCCACATCGCGTAGGTCGAGCCAGTCTGGGTTATCGAGAACGAGGGTCAGCGCTTCACCGAACGATGGCTCAGCGATCCCCTTCGCTAGCCAGTCATCAATCTGGCGGCGCAGGTCGTCACCGAACAGGCGGTGGCCTTGGTAGGGGATGGAAAGTTCCTCTTCACGCGCAGCGCGGCCGCGAACAGTGACAGAAGCCAAGCCGGGCGTACGGAAGGAAGCCATCGCATCGCGCAGCGGCATTTCAGTGTCAGCTCGCCGGAAGGTGAACCGCTGCTCGGCGCTGGCGAGGCCGTGCCGGGAGATCGACAGTGCATTCTCGGTCGATTGCGCTGCAGCCAACACGATGTCCCGCAGCGGTGAGATGTAACCCTTGCGCCAATCGCGGGTGTGTTCGATCCGTGCGGCTATGGCCGGATCTACGGCTCTGATGGAATCAGCGAAGATCGCACGGCCGGTGGCCGAGGTACTTCGGCGATCATCGCCGCCTACCGGAAAACAGACCCCTTCGACGCCAAGCGCACGGGAGTCGGCCATCGGGGCAGGATACTCAGATCCGCGAACGCGAGCGTTCGGCCAACACCACTCCGAGCAAGATGAAGACCCCGCCGAGCAGCTGAACGGCCGTGAGCGATTCGCTGAGCACGATCCACGCGACGATGATCGCCAGCAGCGGTTCGGTCAACCCAACCACCGAAGCTTGGGATGCGCGCAAATGACGCATGGAGGCGACGACTAGCCAGAAGGGCACCACCGTCCCCAAGATGATCATCCAAGCACTGAGGAACCACAGTGGCCGATCTCCGATCAAGGTGCCAAGCGCCGGATCGCTTACCCCGGTGAACTCCGACCAGGGGAAAGACCACCATGGTTGGGCGATTACCCAGAACAACGACGCGAATCCGAAGCCCCACATCGTGAGTGAGACGGCGTCGCGTGGTTCGGGTTGGCGCATCTGACGGTCAGTGATCAAGTAATGCGTGCTGAGCGCGAAAGCTGCACCGAGAGCGGCCAGGAGACCGATCGCATCGAACGTGAAGCCCCGCCACACTTCGGCCACGAGTGCAAGACCGAGCAGCGCGATCAAGAGAGCGAGCCAGACCATGCGCCTGGTGGGTTCCTTCATCACGAAGCGGAACCACAAGGCCACGAAAACAGGTGCGGTGAACTCGATGAGGAGCGCGACGCCGACGGGCAGGTATTGCAGTGCCACGAAGAATAGGTACTGCGTCATGGCAACACCGAGGATCCCGTAGGCGATCAGCGGTACCCATTCATCGCGGTGGATCCGAAGACGCTGCGGGCGGTTGATAGCGACGAAGACGAGAAGGAAGATGAACGCCCCCGTGACGCGCAGTTGGCTTAAGCGTGCTGAGTCCAGTCCGCTGAGCAATATCGCCTTGGAGACGGTCCC
>DASYOJ010000336.1:0-2166 GCA_036007925.1 Candidatus Nanopelagicales bacterium | reverse complement strand
CATGAAAGATGCCCCGAAAGAGACCAGCCCCGCCATCAACGGAGTGAAGCCCAGCACGTTTTGCACGAGCATCGTTTGCTGCAACATCGCCCCTGACAGCACCATGCCGAGGATCACCAGCAGCACCAATGTGGCCGGGATCGGTGCCAACCGAATTGCCTTCCAGTCGGTGAGTGGGTTCGGCGAGCGACCTTGCTGCCACGCCAGCAGCAGCGCCATCAGCAGGCCCGCGACGGTCGGCAGCCACACCACCGCATCGGTGAAGGCGTAGTTCTCCAACATGCTCAAGCCACCGGCAAACAAGATCATTGCCATCGTCAACAGCGCAGCGCCGACGATGTCCACCTTCGTGTCTTTGCGTTCTTCAGGTGTATCGGAACGAACCCGCGCAGCCACTAGTGGGATCACCAACGCCATCAAGATCACGTTGATGCCGAACACCCAACGCCAGCCGAGCGCGGAGACGAGCCCGCCGCCGATCAGCGGGCCCAGTGCTGAGGCGCCGGAGGTGACAGCGGTCCACAGTCCGATCAACTTGCCGATCGCATCGTGGGGCACCATCGCTACGAGCATCGCTAACGCCAAGGTGCCCATGGCGCCCGAGCCAACGCCTTGCAGTGCCCGACCGAGGATCAACGGCACCATGCCCGGTGCCAGCGCACTGACCGCCGAACCAACCACGAATGTTCCGGTGCCAAACAAGTACACCCGGCGGCGCCCGATCCGATCACCGAGCGCACCGAACGGCACGGCCAGGGCAGCCCCGGCCACCATGTAGGCCATTACCGCCCACTGCAGTTGCAGCATGCCTTCGTTGAACTCGCGCTGGATGGATGGCAGCGCGACCGACATCACGCTTAGGTCGAGGCCAACAAGGAACTGCCCGACCGCCAGCGCAATCAACGCTGCTTTGGGAAGGGTGGCGCGCACGTTGTCCGCGGTCGAGGCCTCACTCACACGCGGATCCTAGGTCTTACCGAAACACGTGCATGCGGACTTAGCGCAAGGTGACTTGGCGGTTTGTCAGCCCCGCGCGCGCACTGCGCTGCGCATCGCTCAATGGCGAGGTGTCCGCAAGCGCCTCGGCCAACCGCGTCCCGAACGCCGCCGCCGGTTCCTCGACCGCTTCGGCGCCCATGCCCAGCGGCAGATCCCATACCGGGGCGACAACTCCGCAGGCGCGGAACATGCCTACGTAGCGGGTGTCCTCGCCAAGATCGTCAGCGCCGGCGGCGTGCAGTCGCGCGAGCGCGTTCAGCAGTTCGTTCTCCGGCGTGGGCATGATCCAGCGCAGGTGCTCTTTGGCGCCCATCTGCGTCCAGTAGGCCGCCTCGACACTGGTCAACTTGGCCGTCGGGTTCGCGTATTCCTTCGCGCGCTCCAAGGACGCCTTGACATCGGCGCTCATTCCGTCGGGATCCCCATCGATCCAAAAATCGAAGTTCTCGTGCACGGTGATGTCGAGCTTCGCGCTCGGGTCCAGGACGTCTTGCAGGAGCGGGGTCTCGTTTGTCACCCGGCCCATGCCGACCGGTTCACCGGCTTCGGCGGCCAGGGCGTTGATGAGTGCATCGGCGTAATCCCGGGAGGCATCACCGGAGCCGGTGGTGACTTGCAAGCCCAGCAGCACTGAGCCGTCGGCGCGCACCAGCGCGGGCCAGGCCATCGGCAGCACCGAGGCCAACGTGACGGCGCGGTCAGATGCATAAGCCGAGGCCAGCGTCAGCGGTGTGGTGGCCGAGGGCACAAGTTCGCGTAGCGCCACGAGGTCGCACTCGGAGGCAAAGCCCTCGAACGGGCGGGCGTTGGGCTGCACGCCGCGGGCGGCGTCTTTGCCGTGGCAGGCCTTATAGCGACGGCCGGATCCGCACGGGCACGGTTCGCGCATCCCGACCACGGGCACCTCGCCCTCGAGGACCGGTGCACCTGCGCCTGCTGCCCGCTTCGCCTTCTTTCCCATGACCGCTGAACCTACCCACACCGTTTCCCCCGGAATCCGGGGGATCCGCTTCGCTTCCCCCCGTATCGGCCCCAGACTGCGCGCTTCCCCCGGATTCCGAGGAAACAGCTATGTGTTGCATATATGCTTACACCGTGATCAACGGTTCACTGCTTGTGCGCGACGCTCGGCAACGAGCTGGCCTGTCCGTTCGGTCGCTAGCATCC
>DASYOJ010000335.1:0-2359 GCA_036007925.1 Candidatus Nanopelagicales bacterium | reverse complement strand
CTTGCAGTGCGCGGACGCACGCCCGGCTTGTTACACCACAATGTGTGGTTCCCCGACGACTACGACGCCGAATTCGATGCCATCTTCGGCAAGGACCCGCGTCCGGTTGCCGATCCGGCGATATACGTCTGCGCACCCGATGATCCCCGGATGCGCCCTGATGACGAGCACGAATCCTGGTTTGTGCTCGTCAATGCACCCCGCCACGATCCGGGTCGAGGGGTGGACTGGCAAGCACCGGGACTGGCGGAGACGTACGCCGATCGCATCCTGGAACGCTTAGCCGCCCGCGGTATGGACGTTCGCGATCGGATCGTGTGGCGGGAGATCCGAACTCCCGCCGATCTCCAGCATGACGCGCGGGCACCGGGAGGCTCGATCTACGGCACGTCCAGCAACGGCGCCCGCGCCGCTTTCGCCCGCCCGGCCAACTCATCGCCGGTTCCGGGCCTGTTTCTCGTAGGCGGTAGTACCCACCCTGGCGGCGGCCTGCCGCTGGTGGGCATGGGAGCACACATCGCCGCCGAGGCCATCGGCCGGGCCTGATCGCTACGCTGAGCCGATGCACTCGGGCGGAAGCGACCAGGCCGCAGATCCCGTGCGCCGCCCTTTGGATGTCGCCGAACTGCGCCCACGCGTACAGGCCAGCATCGACCAAGTCCTCACCGACCAAGGTGCCCTGCTGGCCTCGGTCAGCACCAACATGGAGCCCCTCGTCGCGGCTCTACGAGACCTGCTTTCCGGGGGCAAGCGGCTGCGACCGGCCTTCGCCTACTGGGGGTGGCGCGGAGCGGTCTCATGCGCCGAACGCGACCGAGACGATGCGGGAGTCATCCAAGCCGTCACCGGATTGGAGTTCTTGCAAGCGTGCGCGCTGATCCACGACGACGTCATGGATGGCTCGGACACCCGGCGCGGATTGCCGGCCGCCCACCGCCGCTTTGCCGGCCTTCACCGTGGCGAACAGTGGCTCGGCTCACCGGAGTCTTTCGGCGTGGGTGCGGCGATCCTGCTCGGTGACTTGTGCTTGTCCTGGGCTGATGAAGTCTTGCTGACAGCGGACTTGCCCCGGGAGTCACTCATGCGGGCGAAGGCCATCTACGACGAAATGCGGTCAGAACTCATGGCTGGCCAGTACTTGGACCTGCTGGAACAAGCGTGCGGTGGCGGGTCGGTAGACCGAGCTCTGCAAGTGGTGCGCTACAAGTCCGCGAAGTACACCATCGAGCGCCCGCTGCATATCGGAGCGGCTCTGGCGGATGCACCACCATCGATTGTGGATGCTTACAGCGGCTACGGACTGCCGCTCGGTGAGGCCTTCCAACTACGCGACGACGTTCTGGGTGTCTTCGGCGATCCAGAACAGACCGGCAAGCCTGCCGGCGATGACCTTCGCGAAGGAAAACGCACGGTATTGATCGCCATCGCCGCCGAGCGCGCCGACGAAACCCAGCGCACCCACCTGCGAGCACTCCTCGGTGATCCGGGGCTGGACGGCACCGGTATCACTACTTTGCGCGCGATCATCGAGGACACCGGAGCACTCGAGCACACCGAGACGATGATCGACGAGTTGCTCCAGCGCTCCCTGGCGTCGCTTACCGATGCCGGTATCGATCACGAGGCCCGCCAGGTTCTGACCGGGTTGGCCTACGCCGCAACGCGCCGATCGGTGTGAAGCACGGCAGACTGTTCTTTTGCCCCACTCCACGACGAGGAGAACGATGACTCTGCTCGACCAGGCCACCCGGTGGCTGCCCCGCACCACCCCGCGCACCGTCAGCGGGCCCAGCGATGAGGTCGTGATCGTCGGAGCCGGGCTCGCCGGACTGTCCGCTGCTATGCGCCTTGCTGGCGCTGGACGCTCGGTCACGGTGCTCGAGCGAGAAGCTGTCCCCGGCGGGCGAGCAGGACAATTGACGGTCGAGGGCCCAGATGGCACCTACCGAATGGATACCGGACCCACCGTTCTCACGATGCCCGATCTCATCGCCGACGCCTTCGACTCCCTCGGCGAAAACATGGACGATTGGCTGCAGCTATCGCCCATCGCTCCCTTGTACCGCTCGTTCTACCCCGACGGTTCGGTACTCGATGTCCATGCCGACGTCGATGAGATGGCCGAGGAGATCAGCAACGTCATCGGTCCCGATGAAGCAGCCGGTTACCGGCGCTATGTGGATTTCGTCTCCGAGTTGTACCGCTATGAGATGAAGGACTTCATCGACCGGAACATCGATTCACCTTTCGACTTACTCACCCCTGATCTTGCCAAGTTGCTTGCCATCGGTGGCTTTCGAAAACTGGCACCGAAAGTCCGCGAGTTTTTGAAGGACCCACGCACCGAGCGCGTCTACTC
>DASYOJ010000334.1:0-2897 GCA_036007925.1 Candidatus Nanopelagicales bacterium | reverse complement strand
GATCGCCTGGTCGCGTCGGTTGGGCAGTGCCGCGAGGCGGCGCATTTCCGGGCCGGCTGCCACCTTGGCCGATACCCGAAACGCATTGCTGCCGGGCGACCTCGATCTGCCAACTCGCCGCCTGGTGGTGGCCTACCTCCCGGTGGCTTCGGCCGCCGGCCCGCGCCCGTGGCCGCTGGACCTGTCCACCTGGGATCAGCACCTCGCCGACACGTGTTATCTGCTCGCGGGGGGAGCGATCGATGAGTCCATTCCCACTAGGTACTGGGGTTCGATTCGCGACGCTCGCAGTTACCCGCTGTCCGCCCTGTTGGATGCTGCGCAGATGATCATCACCGACGATCCGGCGCTTATCGACACCATGGATCCGTCGATCGTTTTCCGGCCTGATGAGGGAGCCGCGCGGTATCTACTGCCGCCCCTACCTACGGGGTACCCGGCGATTGAGGACACCACTGCACTGGTGGACGCGGTGCGCAAGATTCTCGGCGGTGGGCGATGACACGTGTCCTGGTGTGCGCAAACAACATCGATGAACTCGGTGGAGCGCAACGCGTGGTGCACGTGCTCGCCGATGGGTTACAGCGGCGCGAACATCAGGTGACGGCGGTCGGAATCACGCCGTACAAACCAGCACATTCGATGCCCGGTGATTTCGAACGACGGGTCTTGATGCCTGAGGTATGGCCGAAGAAGAGCCCTCAGACCGAACGCACGCGCGCCAATCTTCGTAAAACAGCCGTTGCGCAGATGCTGGAATTGGTGCGGTCGATCGGCGATGAGCCTGGGGTCATCATCACCGCCCAGGTGTGGTCGATGGAGATCGTGGCCGATGCGTTAGCGATGCTCACCCCGCAGGTGCGGGAGCGGTGGAAAGTGATTGGGCAGTATCACGGCTCGTTCGCTGCGGCTGCCTCCGGCCGGGACCTTGCGCGAATTGTGCGCTCCTACCGGGAGGCATCGGTCTTCACCGCTTTGAGCTACGAAGACGGAGCCGCTTTCACCCGAGCTGGCTTACGCAATGTGCGTTCGATGGCGAACCCGCTGGCGTTTTGGCCACCAGAGCCTGCGCGTCGCCCAGGGCCAGAACGCGTGCTGACGTACCTAGGCCGGTTGTCACCGGAAAAGGGCGTGGATCTGCTCATCGATGCGTGGAGCCTGCTAGCCGACCGGTATCCGCAGTGGCGCCTACGCATCGTGGGCGATGGGCCACTAGCCACGGAACTGCGCGAACAAGCGGCCATGCTGGCTGGGGCCGAACGCATCGATTGGCAGGACCCCACATCTGATCCGGCGTCTGTGCTGCTGGACAGCGATCTCGTGGCCGTGCCTTCGCGCACTGAGGGCTTGCCGTTGGTGGTGGCTGAAGCCCAAGCGTGCGGGGTTGCCGTTGTTGCTACGGATTGCTCGAGCGGAGTTCGGCAGTTGATCGGAACTTGGGGGCGCCTTGCACCTCGGGAGGATTCCCGAGCGCTCGCCGGTGTCCTGGATGCAGCGATGGGCGATGAGCAATGGCGCATGGATTCCGGTAAGCGTGCGCGCCAGGAAATGGAGCGCTATCGGCTCGATGCCGTGCTCGATTCCTGGGAACAGCTCATCGCTCGGGTGTTGTTGTAGTGCAGGTCGGGTGAATCGCGTTACAGGTGCTTGTTCGCCCGATCTAAATCTTCTTCGAAGTCAACCTCGACAGCGAACATCTCACCGATATCCACTGGTGTGACACGCAGCGAGTCTTTGTCGATTGCTATCTCGATGCCACGCTCGAAGTAGTCCGATTCGGCGCATTCGGTCAATCGCTCAATGAGAATCGGTTTGTCGGTGGAGCTGATGTAGTTGATGCCTACTGATTCACCGCGAGCATCGAGGACTTGCTTCGACAATTCGGCAACGAATCCGTCGCCATCCACGGTGTATTTGACTTCTTCTTCACCAACTGCGGCGGTATTAACGCAGATAAAGCTTTGATCCTTGGCCATGAGGGGGCGTACGGATTCAAGAACCGCAGGATCGAAGACTACGTCGCCGTTCATCCATAGCACTCCACCCTCGGCGGAGAGGCGGAGCGCTTTCAGCAGGCTGCGATTGGTGTTCGTTTGATCGTAGGCCTCGTTGTAGATGTACATGACATCGGGAAAGGCCTCCAAGATCAAATCTAATTTGAACCCGACAACCGTTGTTATCCGAAGATGCTCAGGAAATGCTGAGTGCAAATTCTCAATTTGCTGCTGCATGATCGTTCGACCATCGGTGAGGGGAGTCAGTGGCTTGGGGAACGGGCGCCCGAGTCGCGTGCCCATACCTGCCGCGAGGATCACTGCCTGAACATTCATTCCATCTCCTCACTGACCACACGTATGCGGCTCAAGTTGCGCAGTGCGGCATCGTGCTCATCCATGGCGCGGCGCACTTCGCGCCAGAATCGGTCGGTGCTCTCACCCGGTGCAAGATTGCCGAAGTAGTGACCCCGCATGCGTTCACGATCGGTCGCGAATTCATCGTGCGAGACCAGGACGGTGAGGTCTTCCGTGAAACTATCGATGGTCGTGGAATCCACCACGTAGGTGGATTGGGCCAGTGGTGATTCGAGAACGAGCGCTTCACGGTTCGAGCGTCGATCGGTCAACACGATTGGCGCCTGCGGCCGTGAGTACAAGAAGTCGAGTGTGACCGAGGAGATATCTGCTACCAATGCATCGGTGCTACGCAGTACGCCGAGCATGTCGGCGTCCATGAGCGCGGCGTGGCCAGCTGCCGGGTCGGCAGTTATGGCCAACTCAAGCGCCTGGACGATCGCCTGATGTCCCGCTCGGATGCGGGAATCATCGGAGTCCACTACCCGGGGGTGCGGTTTGTAGACCACGCGGGCATTCGGCTGCGCCAGCAGCGCTGTGATGATG
>DASYOJ010000333.1:0-4743 GCA_036007925.1 Candidatus Nanopelagicales bacterium | reverse complement strand
TTTGCCATTTCCCGATTCCACGGCCCCAGCTATCGACGCACTTCAGGCGATCTTCAGTTCCTACGTGCGCGATCTCCTCATGGCCGACGTGGGTGTGCGCCGAGAACTTCCCGATGCCGTGCACCAGATGCGCGTTGCCTGCCGCCGGCTTCGCAGCGCGCTGAAGACATTCCGTCCTTTGCTCGATGACGATTCCGTCACATATCTCCGCGATGAACTGCAGTGGCTGGCATCCGAACTCGGCGAAGTTCGCGATACGGAAGTACAGCGCGTGCGCCTATGCAAACTCAGCGACGATGCCGACACCACGTCCTTCATCGCGGAGACTCTCGATGCACGCTTACGTGCAGCCACTTCGAGTGCACTGGCAGCACTGCGCACCGATCGACACGACTACCTCATCGAGGATCTGATCCTGCTTGTCAGCGAGCCGCCGGTCACCGCGGCTGCCTTCAACCCTGCCAGTCAGCAGCTACCAGCCTGTGTGGCCCAACCGTGGAAGCGGCTGAAGAAGTCGGTGGGCAAGGCCAGCGTGGACGGCCCGGCGGAGAAGTGGCACGACGTGCGCATACGAGCCAAGCAAGCGCGCTACGCCGCCGAAGCAGCGGCTCCCGTTCTCGGCGACACCTTCACCCGCTTGGGCAAATCTTTGGCCAAAGCCACGGACATACTGGGAAACAGGCAAGATGCGCATGTGGCTTCCCTTGTACTACGCGATCTCGCGCAACAGGCTCCGGGCGCCGTCGCATACCGACTTGGCATCATCACCGCCCATAACGAGATAGCCGGAACCCAGGACATTCAAGACTTCTTACACCGCTGGCCGGATATCGTTCACCGGGCGAAGGAAGCGGGGCTGGACTAAGACATGGCCAAAAGCGACGGCGCGATCATCCGCGCTGCCGGGGTTGTCGTCTTCGATCCGGCAAGTCCACCGGGCTCCGCTGAACGACGATTCCTTGCCGTCCACCGTCCCCACCGTTCCGATTGGTCCTTACCGAAGGGCAAAGTCGATCCAGGTGAGATCACGCCATCCACGGCGGTACGCGAGTGCGACGAAGAAACCGGTTACCGGGTCTCATTGGTCTCGCGACTTCCCACGGTGCGCTACGAAACAGCAGGGCAGGCCAAGGAAGTCGACTACTGGATCGGCGCTGTGCGCGAGAACGAAGGCTTCGCCCCTGATGACGAAGTCGATGAAATCCGTTGGGTGCCTGTTGACGAAGCAGCCGAATTCCTTACCTATTCCGATGACGCCGAATTGGTGCGGCTAGCTTCCGGAGCCCCGGAGACCACTCCCTTGATGATCCTTCGGCACGGCAAAGCAATGCGCCGCGCTGATTTTGACGGGAACGACGATGCCGATCGACCACTGTCCGGGCGCGGCCGCGGGGAAGCTAAACGACTGGTGGATGTTCTTGAGGCCTACGGAATCGAGAAGGTGCACAGTTCCCCGTTTCGCCGCTGCCTAGCAACGGTGAGCAAGTATGCGAAGTCGATTGGCGTCGACATCGCGCACGAAGACTCGCTGAGCGAGACCGGTCACGCCGATAACCCCAGCGTCACTGCGCAGCGCACAACCGAACTACTACTCCAACGTGAGCCGACCGTGCTATGCACACATCGCCCCGTATTGCCGGGTGTCTTACTCGCGCTGGCTGAACACCTAGGTATCCCGCCCGCCGCTGTGCACGAGGATCCGCATTGGGACGCACGGCTCCCCCCAGGCGGGATGATCGTCATACACCGCGAGTGGACCGACGCGGGCCCGCGGGCCTTCTCGGTCGAGCAACACCACTTGCCCCGCTAGTCCCGCGGCTCAACCCGGATATAGGCGATCGACCGACTGGTCGATCCATTCGGCTTGTTGACCGTGACACGAACCGCGCACAACCCGGCCTCCTGCGCTCGCACCCCTCGGGGATTCACTCGCGTTCCAACACGCGCGCAGACATCACGCGATGCCGGCCGCACCGCGAGTCGGATGTCATCAACCGATCGCGCCCGTAGCCCAGCCCACTGCACCAAACGTTGTGGTCGGATGCGGACTCCCGTTGACGTCACCCCATCCACGCTCACCGTCTGGAGGGGGTCAGCGAATGCTTCACTGCCGTCGGCTGCCACGACCGATGTGGTCACGGTGTAGACCTTCCCCGCGGGCACATCTTCGATCACGCACGCCCGCTCGGTGGGACCGGCTGTGCATGCCCTATCCCCGGGCTCGGCGATCGCTCGATAGCTACTGATCGCAGCAGTTGCCATCTGCGGAGGTCGCCACTCCACGAGCAGGCGCTCCCCGGCAATAGCCGTCACGCGAACATCTTGCGGAGCTAGCGGAAGACTTGCAGCCCCCGGCAAGTACTCCTGCATCCACGACAGGAAGGTCGTCATGCGGGTGTAGATCCCCGGGTAATCGATACGCGCACACTCGAAACCCACGCTGGTGATTCCGGCCAAGACAGGAAGGCCTGCAACATCCACCACCAGCGGGCTACCGCTGTCGCCTTGGCAGGCATCGACGCTGGCATCGGGGGTTCCTGCACAGATTTCCACCGCTGTGTCGAAATCGGCGCCGTACCTTCCGCAATCGGGGTCGGCCGGACCGCCAAGGATCTGCACATCACCTGCGCGCAGCACATTCGACGCTGGAGCGCCGAAAGACGTGGCCCCCCACCCGCTGATGCGCGCCTGAGTGCCCTGCGCCGGCCACTGCGTGGCATCGAGCCCGACGGGCAGCGCCACCGGCTGGGTATTCGGCCCGAGTGCAATTGCTTTGCTCAACCGCAACAACGCGATGTCATTGCGGAAGCGGTTCGGATCCCAGGACGGGTGCACGATCACCTCTGCCACGCCCACCTCGTTCGCGGCGCTGCGTTGGCTCAGTTCACTGATCCCCACGTGGGCTCGTACTTGCGCTCCTTGGAACCCGACCACGCAGTGGGCGGCGGTCACGATCCACGACGCATCGACAATCGAGCCCCCGCACAACCTGTTGTCCGACTCCACATAGACCAGTGCCTGCCACGGAACCGCCCCGATGGGTGTGGGCGCCCCACCCACGACCGCATGTGCCGGTGCCGTGGGAGCGCCGATGCCAGCTAGGAGAAACACACCGGCAAGCAGGGCGGTCACGAGGGAACGGGGCACGAACGAGGGGTTCTTCACCCGGAGTTCACCTGCCCTTTGCCGAAGTCGGTCGCGCTCGCCATACGCTTTCAAGGGCAGCGCGTGCTGTTTCCCGAACGTAGGAGTCGATCTGTCCGTGCCCGAGGAACCCCAGCAGGCTCCGCCTCAGGAGTCCATCATGCAACACGAGGTTCGCCTAGTTCGCGTTCAGCAGCACTTCGTGCAGGCGACCTGCTCGTGCGGCTGGGTCAGCGCCGCGCGTCGATCGGAGTCTTTGGCCGCCGAGGAGGGGCGAGATCACGCGATCTTGTACGACGGAGCCTTCAGCGGGGACATCGACGAGGCCTGATCACTCCGCGATCACACCTTTACCGAGCACCACAACTCCGCCATCGCTCACGGTGTAAAGGCCGCGATCGCGCTCGAGGTCCACTCCTATCTGAGCGTTTTCCGGAATCACCACGCCTTTGTCCAAGATGGCGCGGCGCACTACAGCTCCCCGACCAACCCGCACCCCCGGCATCAGCACACTTCCCTCAACATACGCACCGGCTTCGATGGAGACATCCGAGGCGATGACACTTGTGCGGACATGTGCTCCAGAAATAATGCTTCCCGCACCGACCATGGAATCGTGCGCATTACCGCCCTCCACGAATTTCGCCGGCGGTAACGGCGGCAGATTCGTCAGGATCGGCCACCGTCGGTTGTACAAGTTGAAGATCGGGTGCACGGAGACCAGATCCATGTGGGCATCGTGATAACTGTCCAAGGTCCCCACATCGCGCCAATAGCCAGCGTCTCGTGCTGTGGCGCCGGGAACGATGTTCTCGGCAAAGTCGTATACATGCGCCAAGCCTTGTGCGGTCATCGCCGGAATGATGTTGCCGCCCATATCGTGCACTGAAGCTGGATCCGCCGCATCGGAGCGCAACGCGTCTAAGAGGGCGTCTTTGGTGAAGACGTAATTGCCCATGGATACGAAGGACTCATCCTCACTACCGGGTATCCCTGGTGGATCGGTTGGCTTTTCCAGGAAACCGGCGATGGTTCGCCCATCGGCCGCTACGTCGATCACTCCGAAGGCGCTTGCCTGATGGCGCGGGGTGCGAATGCCAGCGACCGTCACTCCAGCGCCGCTATCGATGTGCGCTTCGACCATCTGCATGGCGTCCATCCGATAGACGTGGTCTGCACCGAAGACGGCTACATAGTCCGGGTTCTCGTCAAACACCAGATTCAGGCTTTGGAAGATGGCATCGGCGCTGCCGGTGAACCAGCGCGGCCCCAGGCGCTGCTGAGCCGGCACCGGAGTGACGTAATCCCCCAACAAGGTGGGCATGCGCCAGGTCTGGGTGACATGACGATCGAGTGAATGGGACTTGTACTGGGTGAGAACACACACGCGACGCAAACCCGAATTGATGAGATTCGACAGTACAAAGTCGATAAGTCGATAGGAGCCGCCGAAGGGGACCGCTGGCTTGGCGCGATCAGCAGTCAGGGGCATCAATCGTTTGCCCTCGCCGCCAGCGAGGACCATTGCTAAGACGTGCGGCTCAGCGCCCACCTTCCCAGGGTAACGGTCACCGAGGGGGTGATGCCTAGGCTTTCGTC
>DASYOJ010000332.1:0-1698 GCA_036007925.1 Candidatus Nanopelagicales bacterium | reverse complement strand
GGCAGACTCATCGGCCACTACCGATGCTCCCGATGACGCGACGGGAGATGCGTCAGGCGAGGACGGTTCGGCATCGGATGAAGGGTCAACGGAATCCGACGATGAACAAGCAGGCGAGGGCAACGGCGGTAGCCGTCGCCGTCGGCGTCGTCGTCGTCGTTCGGATGCTGGCTCCGATGACGCATCATCGGACGATCCCCCCAACACGGTGGTGAAGGTCCGCGAACCCCGAGACAGCAAGCGCGGCGATGGCGACAACATGCGCGGATCCACGCGTCTAGAAGCCAAGAAGCAGCGTCGGCGAGAAGGCCGCGAGGCCGGCCGCCGGCGGGCGCCCATCTTGAGTGAATCGGAATTCTTGGCCCGTCGCGAGGCGGTTGAGCGGGTGATGGTCGTTCGGCAAAGCGAGGACCGCACCCAGATCGCCGTTTTGGAAGATGGCGTGCTCGTCGAGCACTACGTCACGAAGGGCGCCTCGGCGTCGATGGTCGGCAACGTGTATCTCGGTCGCGTGCAAAACGTGTTGCCGAGTATGGAAGCGGCGTTCGTCGATATCGGTCGTGGGCGTAACGCGGTGCTGTACGCCGGTGAAGTGAATTGGGACGCTGCAGGATTGGATGGCCAACCCAAGCGCATCGAGTTCGCGTTGAAGTCCGGGGATCCGGTGTTGGTGCAGGTGACCAAGGATCCCGTTGGGCAAAAAGGTGCCCGGCTCACCAGCCAGATCTCCCTTCCCGGGCGTTTCTTGGTCTACGTACCCGACGGATCCATGACCGGCATCAGCCGCAAACTCCCCGATAACGAACGCTCCCGGTTGAAGGCGATCTTGAAGCGCGTGATGCCCGAGGACGCTGGCGTCATCGTGCGCACTGCCGCGGAGGGGGCGTCGGAGGAAGCACTCGAAGCGGACGTGGAACGGCTCCAGGCGCTGTGGACCGACATCACCGACGCCACCAAGAAGGCCAGCCCGCCGGATTTGCTCTACAGCGAACCGGATCTGTCCATCAAAGTTGTACGCGACATGTTCAATGAGGATGTCGCCAAGCTTGTGGTCTCCGGTGATTCCGCGTGGCGCACCGTCGATGCTTATATCTCGGCGGTCGCTCCCGATCTGCTGGATCGACTCGAGCATTGGGTCGACAACGACGACATCTTCGCGCGTTACCGCGTCGATGAGCAGTTGATGAAGGCCCTTGACCGCAAGGTATGGCTGCCATCGGGTGGCTCGTTGGTCATCGATCGCACCGAAGCGATGACCGTCGTTGATGTGAACACCGGCAAGTTCACCGGCTCTGGCGGAAACCTCGAACAAACCGTCACGAAGAACAACCTCGAGGCGGCCGAGGAAATCGTGCGTCAACTGCGGCTGCGCGATATCGGCGGCATCATCGTCGTTGATTTCATCGACATGGTGCTGGAGAGCAACCGTGATCTGGTGCTGCGCCGGTTGGTGGAGTGCCTTGGTCGGGATCGCACCAAGCACCAAGTAGCCGAGGTCACCAGCTTGGGCCTGGTGCAAATGACGCGCAAGCGCATCGGCTCGGGGCTGTTGGAGTCCTTCTCGGAGACCTGCGAGGTGTGCAGTGGGCGGGGTATCAAGGTTTCGTTAGGTCATGCCCACGAGCCGGCTCCGCGCTCGCGCCGCCCCGCTGGCGCGGTGGATCCGGCGGAGGTGGCTGCCCGGGCGCTGGCCGCCCA
>DASYOJ010000331.1:0-3495 GCA_036007925.1 Candidatus Nanopelagicales bacterium | reverse complement strand
TACTTGGCATTACCCGAACGGGTATGGATGAGTGTCGGCAACCGGAATGTCGGCACCAACACCATCTCACCGGATTCATCATCGAGTTCGTGATGGGAGACGTGCGAGGTGATGTAGCACGGAGTTGCGTATTCCCGCCAGCCGAAGGAATCCATCGATGGGGAGAACAGTTCCAGTTTGCGCGACGGGGTGAGCCACCCGGCCACCTTCGAGCCATCCTCAAGTTGCACACCGACCGATCCCGGTTCGCCGACGAGCGGCTTTTGGGTTTCGGGGGTGTACGGCTTGCGCAGCACACCTTCGGCGTCTACCTCCGCACCATCGAGTTCAGCTTCGGTGAGTGGTCGTTCGTCCTGTCGGTACAAACCATTGGCGATCTCGACCGCACCGTACTTACGCATGTACTCAAGCGGCGTGAGACCGAGTTTGTCGGCCTTCTCCGGTAGGCCGGGCACCTGATTGTCGAAGATCCAGCCGTAGTAGTCATCGACCGTGACCTTCTCGCCAGGGCGACCGGGTGCTTCGAAGTGCTCGCGGATACCCAAGGCGCCGGTCGGATCGATCCGCCAGGACAGCTCGATCCAAAATTCGGTTTCCTCCCACACCTCACCGGGGTTGGCGTCACGGGTATCACCGATCTTCTCGCCCATCTTCTCCAGAGCGACACGGCGCACCGGCTGGCGAAAGCCGAGCCACTTGCCTGCGTACTGCTCGTAGGACTGAGTGTCATGGCGTTCGGTGCTGTGCCCAAAGGGCAGGACGTAATCGGCCCAAACCGCGGTCTCGTTCCAGGTAGGCGTCATCGCAACGTGGCATCCGACAAGGTCTTCATCCGAGAGCGCTTCGATCCAACTGAACCCATCCGGATTGGTCCACACCGGGTTGTACACCCGCGTGAAGTACGTATCCACCTTGCCGCGACCTTCCATCAGGAAGTGCGGCAGCAGAATCGAAAGCTCGTTGGTGGACATCGGGAATTCCGACGGCCAGAGCAATTCGTTCCACGAGTCATGACCTCCGGGCATGGTCGGACCGTGCGGAATGAACTTGTTCCACCCGTTAGGGCTGGTGCCACCCTTTTTGCCGACGCTTCCGGTGAGCACTGTTAGGAAGAACAGTGCACGAGCAACTGTCCAACCGCCGAGATTGCCGGCAGAGGCCGCACGCCAGGTGTGCGCTGCCATTTTGCCGCCGCAGCCAGCGACGATGTCGGCAACGCGCTGTACTTGCTCGACCGGGATGCGGCATTCGGTAGCGGCGAACTCGAAGCTGTACTGGGCATAGTCGGCGGTCAACGCTTCCTTGAAAGCCGAAAAGTCTTCCGCGGACTTATCGGGATGCAATTCGCGCATGTAGGTCTTCCAGTTGACCCACCGATGCATGTAATCCCAATCAACCTGGTCGGTGCGCATGAGGTAGGACGCCACCGCGAGCAATAGCGCTGCTTCACTGCCGGGCCAGGTCGGAACCCACTCATCGGCATGCGATGCGGTGTTCGATAGCCGCGGATCCAAAACAACCAACTTGGCTCCCTTGTGCACCTTCGCATCCATGATGCGCTGGGCATGCGGGTTGAAGTAGTGGCCGGACTCCAAGTGCGCTGAGACCAAGAAGATGACATTGGCGTTCTCGTGATCGGGCGATGGGCGGTCATATCCGCCCCATACCGAATAGCCGAAGCGTGCGCCCGCCGAACAGATGTTGGTGTGCGTGTTGTTGCCATCGACACCCCAGGTGAGCAACACCCGCTCGATGAACCCGTCCTCCCCGTGGCGACCGACGTGGTACATGACCTCGTTGCGACGGTTCTCTTCGATTGCCTTGCGGATGCGTCCGGCCACATCATCAAGGACGTCGTCCCAGGAAACCCGCTCGAACGTGGCGTCGCCGCGCTTCCCAACCCGCTTCATCGGGTACAAGATCCGCTCGGGGTCGGAGGTCTGGTTGATCGTGGCCGGACCCTTCGCGCAGTTGCGTCCGCGTGATCCCGGGTGCGCCGGGTTCCCCTCGATCTTGGCGACCTCTTTCGTCTCCTTATCGACATAGGCCAACAATCCACACGCAGACTCGCAGTTGAAGCAGGTCGTGGGCACCAACATGTAGTGCTTCTCGACCTTGCGCGGGTGGGCCTTGGCGTCGTACATAACGACGTCGTCCCACTGCTCTACCGGCGGGTAGTTGGAGACCGTCTCGCGGATGCGCAACCCGTGATGCTCGGGGTTGTCCGGTCCCACAGGTGAGGCCGCAGGACGGTGCATGGCTTCCGGATCGCGTGGAGTCATCGGTTATTGCCTCTCGATCGATCGTGCATCAGGACAGTGGCGGATCTTGGGCGGCCATGACGAACACCCGCTCGTGCAAGATGAGAGCAGGCTGAACGATCACACCGGCGATTGCTGCGAAAATGATGGCACCTCCCAGAGCGGTCGGCAGCGCGACAAGCGCCCCGACGATCGCCAGCAGCACCGAACCTCCCCAGAACTGTGCGCGGTAGCGACCATGAGTAATGGCGTGTGCGGCCATCTCGGCGTTACGGGTGGAGTGGGTGCCGCCGAACTCCACCGCGGTGATCAGCAAGTGGGCACCGACTCCGGCAACGAGGGCCCATGCGAGCCAACGCATCGTGGCGGCATCGGTTCCGATTGCCGCACCGACGACGAGCAGCGCACCCGAGCCGACCATCGCAGCCTGCGCCAACAGGTGCCAAAACAGCACGGGAGATTGCCACAAATCGCGACCTTCGGCCTGGCCGAACAAGAACGCCGTGTAGCCAGCGACCATTGCTCCTGCCGGAATCGCCGGCCATGCCAACCACGTAAGCCAACTGGTGAAGTCGGCGATGCCGAGCAGGTCGGCGGCCCCGATCAAGAACCACACGCCCCCCAACGCAGCGCCGAGACCGAGGAATATTCCGCCAATGGCCAGCCACGAACTCTTGTTGATCTTGCGGGGGTCCAAGAGGAATAAAAAGCGCTTCGGCTGCTTGAGATCCCAGATAAGTAAGACGGCGGTGATCAGCAAGAACGCCTCGGTCAACAGCGGTGCAACTGTGCTGATGAGTGCACTCGTGTCTCCCACGAGCAGCACGATCAACCCGGCCAGAGCCAGGGAACCTGCTGCGATCGACTTCGTCCACAGGTAGGTCCAGACCTTCCAGCCCCACGGACGTGGGTGCGCAGTGTTCAAGGTCAGCCGAGCGTTGCTGAGCGGATCCCCGGGGAGTTCGGCGGCCGTCTCCAAGCGCAGCGGATCGGCATTTGCCCACAGGTAGTTTCCACTCACCGGAGCTGCCATGGGATCCAGCACCGTGGAATCGGCGCCGACGTAGTAGGTGTTGGGGCGGGTGCCCTGCTCTGGAGTGCGAACGTTGACCGGTTCGATGCTCAAGAACTTGCTGATCCCACTCGTGGGATCGTCGATGTCGCCCATCCAGATGGACTCGGTTGGGCAGACCTGCACGCACGCCGGTTCCAGACCTTGATCGATCCGATGCGC
>DASYOJ010000330.1:0-11050 GCA_036007925.1 Candidatus Nanopelagicales bacterium | reverse complement strand
TGTAGGGAGCAGTTCCACCATCTGCGGATAGCGTCCTGAAGTACACCGTGCCGACAGTGCCCGTGGTGAGCGAACCGGTGGTCGTGGTCAACACCAGCGGACGAGCAGAGGTGGTGAATGAGCCAATCGAACTGTTCGCTGTGCCGTTGGAGTTGTCTGCGGTGACGCGCACGTAGTACGTGGTCGAAGGACTCAGCCCCGTTAGGTCCGCGGTTACATCAACTGACGTATTCACCGCAACCAAAGGTGACTCGCTGGCAATCTCTGGGTCATCACAGTTGGCGAGATTCGACTCAGTTCCATAGCAAAACTCAACATCGGTGCTAAGGCCCTTGGGATCCACGGATGCGTTCAAGCGAGCATCCGTCGACGTCACATCACTCGTCGACCCAAGTGATACGGAGGGCACGTCCAACGTGGTGAAGGACACGATCGATCCGCTCGCCGATCCGTCATCGTTCTTTGCGCGCACCTGCGCGAAATATCGCTGCCCAGGCGTCAGCCCTGTCAATGCACGAGTAACGGACGTCTCGGCGGTTCCAGAAACCGAAACCGGATCTGTCGGTTGACATCCAACCAAATCACTGGAGGTTCCGTAACAGAAGTCAACAGTCGTGGAATGATTTCCGGGATCCACCAGGCCGTTGAGAGTCGCAGTTGTTGTGGAGACGTTGCTTGCCGACTGGGTAGTCGAGATCGGAGCACCTGTCGTGGTGAAAGAGGCCACGCTTCCGTAGGTGGTGGTGAAGGAATTCTCCGCGACGACTTGCCAGTAGTAGGTCGTCCTGTCGGTCAGGTCGTCAACCGTGAGCGGCATCAAGCCGGTCACGCTGCTACCCCTTAGCGGATCGTCATCACTGGCGTTGTCGAACTGCGGGGTTCGAGTACATCCCTGCAATGCACCACCGCTCGTTGCTGACGTCGTCCCGAAACACACCACAGCCGTCGTCGCAGCGGCAGTATCGTCGGCCCCAGTGGGTGTATTCGGGTTCACGTCAGCTTCCAACTGCGCGGAGTTCGCAGTAACTGCCTCCGATACCTGATTACTGATGGTGGCCGAGAACGCCGATCCGGCATTCGGGCAGCTAGCGCCATCATTGGGCGTCCCAAGCTGGGTCGTGGCAGCTCCCATACTCGTCAATCGAGGATTCGGATCATCGATGTCCTCCGCCAAAATGCGGTAGACACTGCCCCCATTGGAATGAAAATAAACATTGCCAAGGGCATCAGAATAGGCTGCACCAAATCCTTTCTCGCCCGCATCACCGCTGGTCGTTTTGTGGGAAACGACCTGTGTGATGAGGTTGACAACCTGGAGTGTGTTGTTCGGTTGTGTGTTGTTCAAGCCGTAGGCCGTATTACCCAGGACGGTGAAGTCAGCGGCACGGAAATCCGCACCTGTCAGCGTGAAGTCAGTGACAACAGGATTGTCTGGATCGGATAGGTCAGGATTGTTTGGATCGGATATGTCGATACTCTTCCAATTATTGTCCGATCCGGATACCAGGAGCCGATTTGGACCCCAGAAGTCGCCACCGCCGCCGATCTTCAAGTCAATCAACTCCCCCGCGGCGTCCCCCTCGGCGGCGAGCGCACCTTTCGTCCGGTAGGTGCCAGTGCTGTCGAGTTGGAACAAGGATATTTGCTTTGGATTGGACAATTTGGTGTCTACTCCATAAATGAAATTGTCAGCGGTGTTGTATCCCATCCCGTTGGGGTTTGCGCCGGTGTTTCCGCCTACTGTGGAATACGTATTGGTGACCGGGTCGTAGACATACAGTCTGGATTCTTTATCCTGTGTCGCTGACTGATACAGCTTCGGTTCACACGTGAACGGCACCGGTCCTGATGCAATCTGCACGATGCCGGCGCCGCAGGACTTGTCGCCTGCATCGTCGCAGGTGTCGCCGGGGAACGCGCGCAGGTAGGTGCCGGTGAGTTCTGCTGCTAACTGGTCAGGTGTCAGGTCTGGCTGCTGGGATGCGATGAGGGCGAGTGCTGCTGCGGTGTGGGCGGCGGCGATGGAGGTGCCTTCACGTGCGGTGCGTGGCGTGGCCCCAGGTGCGGAGGCGTCCACGACCGTGCCGTAGTTGGAGTAGCTGGCGCGTTTGCCCTCGGCGTTGCTGGCGCCGACGGTGATGACGTTGGCGCAGTTCCCGGGGGCGTACCCGGTGGCATCAGCGTTGTTGTTGCCGGCGGCAGCAACGATCGCTGACCCACGGGCCACCGCGTCGTCGATTGCGGTTTGCAGTGTGTTCGGGCAGGCGGCCTGCACCGAGAAGGACAAGTTGATGACCTTGCTGGGGGTCGCGTTCGCTGGTGCACCGTCGACGGTGCCCCCGCTGGCCCAGGTGATACCTGCGGCGACATCACTCAGCAGCCCACCACGCCAAGACAACGCTCGGATGGGTTGGATTTTCGCCCCCGGCACCACGTCGGCGATCACTCCGGCGGTGTGGGTGCCGTGCCAGCTGGAGTCGCGTACCGGTGCGAGGCCGCGCCAATCGCCTGGATCGGTGGGGTCAGCGTCGCGGCCGAGGGCCCCGTAGGTGGCCTCGTCGGCGTAGTCCCCATCGAAGGGGACCGGCTGGCCGCCTTCGGTGCGTGGGGCGGCCAGGACTTCGGGGTTGGACACGAAGTCAAAGCCCGCCACCAACCGTCCATCAAGGTCCGGGTGAGAAGTGATGCCGGTGTCGATCACCGCCACCGTCACGCCCGCGCCAGCATCGGGGTCGGTGACCTGACCGACGCCGTATTCCCCGGTGATGTTCCAACCAGCCGCGGCGCTGGCGACCGCTTCAGCGTCGGCAGCAGATGTCGTGGAGGGTAAGACGACTAGGTCCGGTTCGGCCCACTGCACTTCCGGTTGCGCTTCAATCGTCCGCGCGATCGCCTCACCCTCGGTGACATCGACCGCTTCGGACAGGGCGACCTTGTCCACGCCCTCGAGGGCTTCACCGTCGTCGGTGACCGCGACACCATCGACGGTGCTCGCCGACTGCGACGCCGGAACCGTCTTCGCGGCGTCGTCGCGCTTGAGCAGCACGCCACCGATCTCGCCCTCCACACCCGTGGTCGGGGAGAAGACGATCGACTCGGAGACCGGTCCCGCGCCGAACTCACCCAATGCGACCACGCTGACGGTGTATTTCACGCCATTACGCAGACCACTCACCCGGACTTGCGTGGCATCCCCAGCGACGGTGAGGACCTGCTCATCCGACGCATCGCCTACCGCGGTGACCGTGACCTGAATGTCGGTAACAACATCGGCGGCCGCGGGCAGATCCTCCACGCCGTCCTCAGCTAACGCGGCGAGCTCACTTTCGACAACCGCACGCACGTCATCCCAGGACACCACTGCGCCGCTGTCCTGCGCCGCAGCGGTCAGCCCCGTCGGTTGCGGGGGACACACAACAGGACCGGCCACCACGACCTCCTCCTCCACCGAAGGAGAAGTACTCGCAGAGGAATCCGGAGATGCGGAAGCGGTGGAAGATGAAGACTCACTAGGGGAAGCGCTCGCCGTTGGTGACACCGACGCCGACGAAGATGGCGATGGTGATGCAGTGGGTGAGGACGACACAGAAGCCGACGGGGATTCAGACGGCGATGAAGACTCCGCCGCCGCGTCATCTCCATCAGGCAACTCACCCGAACGCGAGTCCAACTCTGACTCCGCATCCGGGGAAACACTCGGCTCCGGCGAAACCTCCGGGGATGCGCTCGGCGTTTCCGGCGTCGTCGTTGGCTCTGGCGTTACCTCCACACTCGGTGAAACGGACGCGCTCGGCGAAGCCGAAGCAGAAGAAGTAGGTGAAGTAGTAGGAGAAGAAGTAGGCGAGGGCGATGTCGACTCCGCCACCTCTGACGGCTCGGGGGTGGGAACCGGGCTCGGCTCAACCACCACGCACTCTTCCAAGCCCGGTTCACGGTCTGACCCAGCCAGCCCACCTGAACTCTCAGCGGACACCGCCGACACCGGAGCCAGCAACAAGGCGCACGACAGCGCCATTACGAGAACCCCACGCCCAGAACGAAGCACGAAAAGACGGTAAAACGGATTTCCGAACACCCGCCTTCAGTGATACAGGTGTATCCATCAGGGTGCTCTGCAGACTACGGGCGACGGGTGGGCAACCGCACCAGAACTTCGACGCCGCCTTCGGGCCGGTTGCTGCGCGTCCAGGTCCCGCGGAGCATTTCCACCCAGGATTCGATGATGGCGGTCCCCGAGCCAGGCGTGGGAGCCTCGGGCAGTCCCGATCCGTTGTCCTGGATGCGGACAGCAGCACTCTTGCCCTCGCTGGTTAGGTGAACGTCCACGCGGCTTGCGCGGCCGTGGATGACCGCGTTGGCCGCTGCTTGCTCAATGATGCGGAAGACACCGATGGGAATGAGGTCCCTATCTGACGACGGGGTTGCCCATTCGCTGAGGGAGGGATCGAGAGTCACGTGAGCTTGCAAGTCAGAGGTCCAGGACGTCAACAGTTGACGAATCGAGCTCTCCAGGCCAGTCACTGCGATGTTCGGGCTTAGGCGGGTGTTCGCTTCGCGCACCTCCATGACCCGAACGTCGTCAAGGTGCTCCGCCACCGACCTCAGCTCCGAACCGGACTGATCATCAGTGCGCTGGGCAATCTCTCGCAACTGCATCGTGCTGGTCACCAGCATCGCCTGCACGCGATCGTGCAAAAACTCGGCAACCGAGCGGCGGGATGCTTCCTCCGATCGTACGAGCAATTCCTTTTGGGACAGCACCGCAGCGGTGGCTTCGTTGGCCCGCTTCACTTCAAGCGCGAGTCGACGTTGACTGAATCCCAAAATGGCGAAGACCGCCAACATCACTACGAACCAGCGAAACGATGACCAGCCAAGAAGGTCAAAGTCCTGGGAGACGCTCCACGGCTGCGTTGCGAAGAAGGAGAACATGATGAAGGGGTAGATCAGTGAAGCTATTGCCAGGGAGATTAGGTACCAAGCGCGTGTCAGCGGCCTCTTAACTAATGAGTGGCGTATAAATTCACTGACGACGAGGGGCAAGACGATCAAGCCCGCAATCAGGATTGTTCGCGGGATTTGGCTAAACCACACACGACGAGCACCGCCAGCGAGCACCTCATCGACACCTAACGTGGTTTGGCTAAAACTAATCGCGGCGATAGCGAACAGGGCAAGCGGGACAGTCCGGATAGGCCATGGCCCCAGCACGATGTTGACGAACGCCAGGACCCGGCCCTTTGCTCCCGTGACTGCGTCAGAGAGCGTCGGCATTGCCGATCCCGACGCGCACTTCGCGCAGGTAGCGCAGCACCGCGCTTGTTCGAAGGTCCGTCCCCGGTGCGGGATCTGGGACCAAGATCTCGTAGATGCGGCTGAGGTTCTTGCGCACCGTGATGGGGGCGATTCCCAATCGTTCCGCGATCGCGGGAGCATCCAGTCCCTGCACCGCCAACGCCATGATCTCGTGTTGCCTGTCGGTCATCTGCCGTGCTCGGTCACCTGCTGACTCAGGCCGCTTCGCGCTCGCCTGGGTGATGCTCTCTCCCGCCGCTGTTTGTTTCAGAATGCGGACAAGTCCATCGAAGTCGGTGTCGCTGCTCTTCTCCACGAACGACCACGCCTGGCTCAGGTGTTCTTGCATGGTGCGGACGTAATCGGGAATCACATGCTGGGAATAGATGACGATGCCGATGTTCTCGTTCATCTGGCGCAGCGAGAGCCCTAGTTCCACACCGGTCAGGGATTGCGCACCGAGGGCCAGATCCAACAGCGCCACATCGGCAACGGTCGCTGCGTCGCTCGAGAGAACTTCCTCGGAAGACCCCGCGGAAAGCACAATCGAGATCTCAGAAAACGGTTCGAGGGCGCGCACCATCATCGAGCGCAACGTCGGATCGTTCTCGACGTAGATCACCCGCGTTGGACGTGCCACCGCTCACCTCCTGCGAAC
Source organism: Candidatus Nanopelagicales bacterium (assembly GCA_036007925.1). Taxonomy (GTDB): domain Bacteria; phylum Actinomycetota; class Actinomycetes; order S36-B12; family S36-B12; genus S36-B12. The sequence goes on along the minus strand of DASYOJ010000330.1, from coordinate 5,097 downwards.
CTCGGATGTCCGCAGGTTAGCCCCTCGCCGTCTCACCCTTCCCCGATGCGGTGTCCGAGGTCGGGGAGAAATCGCGATTTCGACCCCGACGAGTGACGCCGCATCGGGGGCAAAGGGTTAGGCGCCGGTGTAGTGGGCGTCGATGATCCCGAAGACTTCGTCGACGATCGCGAGGCCTTCCTTGGCCTCGGTTTCGGTGACGGTGGCCGGGGGAACGATGTGCATCCGGTTGAAGTTGGTGAAAGGAATCAAGAAGCGCTTCTTGCACTCAGCCACGAGCTCGGCCATCGCCGGTGACGTCCCGCCGTACGGGGCAAGCGGTTCGCGTGTTTCGCGATCCTTGACCAGGTCCAGCGCCCAGAACACACCGAGGCCGCGGACCTCGCCGATCACCTTGTGACGTGACTGCATGTCGCGCAGACCGGGGCCGAGCACCTTTTCGCCGATCTCGGCGGCGTTCTCGTTGATCTTCTCTTCCTTCATCGCGTCGATGGACGCAACGATGGAGGCGGCCGCGAGCGGATGGCCGGAGTAGGTGAGGCCACCGGGGAAGACGCGATCGTCGAAGGTCTTCGCGATGTCGGCCGAAATCACCACGCCACCCACGGGCACGTAACCGGAGTTCGATCCCTTGGCGAACACGATGAGATCCGGCTGGGCTGCCCAGTTCTGGAAGGCGAACCACTTTCCGGTGCGGGCAAAGCCAGACATGGTTTCGTCGGCGATCCACACGATCTCGTACTTATCGGCAAGCGCGCGCACGCCCTCGAGGTAGCCGGGCGGGGGAACAAGGATGCCGGCGGTGCCGACCACGGATTCCAAGATGATCGCGCCGACGGTGTTCGGGCCTTCGAACTGGATCACCTGCTCGAGGTGTTGCAGCGCGCGTTCGGTTTCCTGCTCGGGGCTGTCGGACCAAAACGGTGAGCGGTACGGGTAAGGGCCGAAGAAGTGCACGTGCTGGCTGGCGTACTCATTCGGCCAGCGGCGCGGATCACCGGTTGCGGTGATCGCGGCGCCAGTGTTGCCGTGGTAGGAGCGGTAGGTCGAGAGCACCTTGTGCTTGTGCGTGTGAATGCGTGCCATGCGGATCGCGTTCTCCACTGCGTCGGCGCCGCCGTTGGTGAAGAAGACCTTCGCCATGTTTGGGCCGGCAAGCTCGACGATGCGCTGCGCGGCTTCACCGCGCTTATCGTTCGCGTGCTGCGGGGCGATGGTGGAGATCTTGGCGGCTTGCTCTTGGATCGCGGCGACGACCTTCGGATGTTGGTGACCGATGTTGACGTTCACCAACTGCGAGGAGAAGTCCAGCCACTTGTTGCCGTCGTAGTCCCAAACGTAGGAACCTTCCGTTGCCGCAATGCACATCGGATTGAGGGCACCTTGCGCGCTCCAGGAGTGGAAGACGTACTCGCGGTCGAGGTCGTAGACACGCTTGCCTTCGGCCGGATCGGGGGAAAACGACATGGGAACTCCTCGGTGAAATCGCCAGCGAATTGGCTAGTGCGTGAAGCGTAGAGCCGGGTGAATGTTCAGGACAATGAGGGAGGGAATCAGGTCTCGTCGAGCGGATTGACCCACGCCACCTGCGGCATGCGAGTGAAATCGCGGTCGGCGGAGTACACCGTTCCGCCATGCTCCCAGGCAAGGGCAGCGAGATGAACGTCGTTAATGATGCTGCCTCCCGAACCCACCGGAGTGAAAACACGCAGCGCGTGCACGTGACGGTTACCAGGATTGATGATGGACACATTCGGGGACTCAAGCCAGGTCTCCACAATGGAGACAGCCGCATCCATGGACAGCGGTTGCTCATAGATCGACGGGCCGGTGGACAGGCGCAGGAAAGCCAGAATCGACGTCCAGGGGACGCCTATGAGTTCGTCTCCCGCCAACGCTGTGCGCCACCATTCGCGGGCGTTCACGTGCAAGCGCGAAGAGCCATTCGTGGCGTAGATGAGGAGGTTGGCGTCAGGAATGATCACTTCAGGTCACGCTCAAGTTGCTCGGTCACGCGCAGGAACCGAACCACTTCAGCGTCTTCACCTAGCGCTTCGGCCTCCTCAGCAGACATTCGAAGGCCCCCGAGGTCCACTACCGGCGGGTCAACAACCGGACGGGGCTCGCTCGGCGCTAACCCTCTTCGGACGGCCTCGTTCACCACTTCCTTGAAGGATCGCCCGGTTGCGCGGGCGCGTTCATGGAGGGCCATGAACAGATCGTCATCCAGCGTGAGGGTGGTGCGCATTCCTCAAGATTAACCTGTGGACATCAAGGCATCAACGCTTGATGGTTGCTAGTCGATGAGGTCGTGCACCGAGATCGTCGCGTTGCGATCTTGCCCGACACCGATCGCGCTGATGCGGCAATTCGACGCGTCCTGCAAGAACTCCACATAACTGCGCGCATTGGCCGGCAAGTCATCGAGTGATTGCGCACCGGAGATGTCCTCACTCCAACCGGGCAGGTACTCGTAGATCGGTGTCGCGTGATGGAACGCCGTCTGCGATTCGGGGATCTCCTCCACTCTCGTGCCGTCGACGTCGTAGGCCACACACACCGGGATCTGCTCGAATCCAGTGAGGACATCGAGCTTGGTCAAGAAGATGTCGGTGAGCCCATTGACGCGGGTGGCGAACCGGGCGATCGGTGCATCGAACCAGCCGCAACGGCGGTCACGACCAGTCGTGACACCACGCTCACCACCGATGGTGCGCAGGCGGTCACCGTCGTCGTCGAACAACTCCGTGGGGAACGGGCCAGAGCCCACGCGGGTGGTGTACGCCTTGAGGATGCCGATCACCCGCGAGATGCGCGTCGGACCGATGCCGCTGCCGGTGCACGCACCACCTGCCGTCGGATTGCTCGACGTGACGAACGGATAAGTGCCGTGGTCAACATCAAGCAGCGTGCCCTGGCCACCTTCGAGGAGGACGACCTTGTCCTCGTCAAGCGCGCTGTTCAGTAACAGCGAGGTGTCCGCGACCATCGGCGCGAGCGGCTCGGCGAATTGCAGCAGTTCCTCGACGATCGCATCGACATCGATCGCGCGGCGGTTGTACACCTTCACGAGCACCTGGTTCTTGTTCGCCAGTGCGCCTTCGATCTTCTGCCGCAGGATCGACTCATCGAATAGGTCCTGCACTCGGATGCCGATCCGCGCGATCTTGTCGCTATAGGTCGGACCGATACCGCGGCCGGTCGTCCCGATTTTGCTCTTGCCGAGGAATCTCTCGGTCACCTTGTCGAGCGTCACGTGATACGGAGTGATCAGGTGCGCGTTGGCGCTGAGAACAAGATTCGAGGTATCCACGCCCTGTTGTTGGAGTCCATCGATTTCCTCGAGCAGCACCGCGGGATCGACAACTACGCCGTTGCCGATGACAGGAACCACTTCCGGGGTCAAGATGCCACTGGGGAGCAGATGCAGTGCGAACTTGCGGTCGCCGATGACCACGGTGTGGCCGGCGTTGTTGCCGCCTTGGTAGCGCACGACGTAATCGACACGACCGCCGAGAAGGTCTGTCGCTTTCCCTTTGCCCTCATCGCCCCACTGGGCGCCGACGAGCACGATTGCAGGCACGAGCGGAGAGGCTATCGGATGCGGGTAAGGGCAGGCGGGCTAACGGGAATCCGCCGCGAGGGCGCCACCGAGGGCGCGCCCAGACAGCCATGCTGCTTCCACCCTGGGTCCACCGGCCCAGGCATCGCCGGCCAATCCGAGGGGTAGTTCCGGGTGCAGCCAGTAGGGCTCGTCGTTGCCGGCGATCGGGCGGGCCAAGGACCACCGATGCGCCCACGTCCACGCAGGCAGTTCGTCGATACCCAACACGCGACGCACGGCGGCGATGACATTAGGCAAAACCCCGCTCGGATCCTCGAGGTGTCCGGCGGCGAAGACCGGGTTGACGTGGGCGACCAGCACCGGGGCGTCGTCGCCGCGGCGTTTGCCGTCGTCGGCGATCCAGGTGATGACCGGATCGTCGTTGACGAAGACACCGTCGATATCCAGCCACTGCTGTTCTTCGAAAACGAGAGTTACCGCAATCACCGGCTCCCAGGTGAGGTTTACGTCGGGAAGCATGCCGCTGTCCACGATGCGTTCGGCCTGCGGCTGGGGCATACATAACGCGACGCGCTGCGCTTCACGGTGATCCGCCCGAACACCCGCATCAGTGATGTCGATTCGCTCGATATGCGTCTCGGTCACGATCGTCGACAACGACTGCGAGAGGTGCTCCACCACAGAACGCAATCCCGCTGGTGCTGCGTACCGCATCGGCCCGGTCTTCACTCCCGCCATGATGCCTTCGGTGTGAACGTGGAAGGTATCGGTCCATGGACGAACGATGCCGGCCGCGATCAACTCCTCGACAACCAAGCGAAAATCGGGGTCACTCACAGTGAAGTAGCTCGCGCCGTAATCCACCACGCGACCGTCGAACGCTGTGCCGGTGTCTCGCAAACGCCTGGATGCCATGCGCCCACCGATGGCACGTCCTCGATCCACCACCTGGACATTCGCACCAGCTTGTTGCGCCGTTACAGCCGCCGTGACTCCCGACAGCCCCGCCCCGACGACCAGCAGGTCGGTTTCACTCACGTGGTGCGAATGCTCGGATCGCAGTCGTCGAGGAACGCATCGATCCGCTCGACTTCTTCGGTTTCCTCGATGGCTGCCGATGCCCGACCCAACGCGATCAGACAGCGCAGGAAGCCCTGATTGGGTTCATGCTCCCAAGGAACCGGGCCGTGTCCTTTCCAGCCGTTGCGCCGAAGAGCATCGAGCCCGCGGTGGTAGCCCACGCGTGCAAAGGCGTAGGACTCGATTACCTGACCTTGCTCCCACGCTCGATCGGCGAGGGCCGCCCACGCACGCGAACTGCTCGGATGGTCGCGGGCGATCTGGTCTGGATCCACGCCCCGTTCGAATTCAGCGTCCACCGCCAGGTCCGCCGGCAGCAGTGTTGGCGGCGGACCTCCGAGCAAGTTCTCTCCAATAGCCATGGGTCAACTGTCTCAGGTGATCGACGCGGCGTAGATCTCGGCGATCGCGGCATCGAGAGTGGAGGTGAACTCCGCCTCGCTCATCTGCGC